>JAYWIP010000285.1:0-2246 GCA_039794465.1 Nitrospira sp. | reverse complement strand
GAGGGGAATGAAAATTGTCAGGAGCACGGTGATTGCAGACTTCATAATAACTCCCTTCCTGTTGATGGGTGGATGATCCACTGGACAGACATCGAACGCGTTCCGGTTCACCACTCCTCTAGCAGGCCATCGCCGCCTCGCTGACCAACGGTTTCAGCACGTCCCGAGAAAACTGTTCCAGGGCCGTCGACGTCGTCGTGTCTGCAGTCCGTAGTTCGGCAGGACGCAACAGTCCGGATTCGATCGCCTCGAATATTTCCAGAAACGCCTCGGCCAGGTGCGCATTCAGACCGGCGGCAAGCATCGCTCGACGCGCCTGATCCTCGGAAACTTGCACGTGGAACACCGGTCGATCCAGCCCCCGGCCGATGGCTCCCGCCGCCTCATCAAAACTCAGATCCGCCGGTCCATGAAGACCCTGCACGATTCGTCCGCTCCAGTTGCGATCGAGCAGGCGGGACACTGCGGCCTGTCCGATATCCCCGGTCGCCAGCATCGCGATCCTGGTTGAGCCGGACACGGGGAGAAATATTCGACCGAGGCGCTTAATCGATTCAATCTGCAAAAGGAAGTTTTCGAAGAAAAAGAACGGCCGCAAATGGGTGACGTGGGTGACGACGTCGTCAAGCCGCCGCTCGATATCATGGAGTCCGGGAATCGGCCCGGGACCGGAAGCGAGATGAGCCCCTGCTCCGGATAGATGCACGACTCTGGGAATGCGATTGGCGCGGACGGCTGCGGCGGCTGCCCGCCCCATCCGGTTGAAGTGCCCGCGGAAATCTCTTGAGGAGAAATCCAGCGGCGTCAGCCAGAACAAGGCGTCGACTCCCCGAGTCGCTCTGATGACAAACTCCATATCATCCTGCGCTCCTTGAGCAACTATCGCGCCGCGATCGGAAAACTCCCTGACTTTCTGGGGATACCTGGCCAGGAGCGTGACTTGTTCACCGGCGTCCAGGAGATGCTTGGTGACGACTTTCCCGATATGCCCTGTCGGCGTCGTAACAGCGACCCTCATGGGAGATACTCCATTTCCCGTCGTTCGTAGGTCAACTTGCTGAAGGCAAAGTCGTCCACACTTACTCATGCGCGACCAATACCGCGTCCACCTTTTCGACCAGAAGACTCTTCGGTATTGCGCCGACGATGCGCTCGATGATCCGTCCACTCTTGAAGAGCAGGAGGGTCGGGATCGAACGGATTTGATACCGGGCCGAGACTTCCGGCTGCTCGTCCACATTCACCTTGCCGACCCTGATTTGCCCCCCATATTTGTCCTCTAGTTCAGTAAGGAGCGGAGTCATCAGGCGGCAGGGACCGCACCACGGCGCCCAAAAATCCACCAGCACCGGCTTTGGATGATCAAGCACCTCCGTCCTAAAGTTGTAGTCCGTCAGAATGAGATGCCTTGTGAGATCGGTCAACATGGCTTGCTCCTTTCTTTTCTCAGACGCTGTCACACTCACTGTGCCATGATCCCGCCGTCCACGGTCATGATGCTTCCGGTCGTCCAACTCGATTCGTCGGAGGCGAAATAGATCGCCGCCTGAGCGATTTCCTCAGGCTGTCCCAGACGGCCGATCGGGTGGAGACCCTCCATCCACGTGCGCGCCTGCGGATCACTCAGCCAGGACGCCACGGGCGGTGTCTCCACACCACCGGGGCAGATAGAGTTGCAGCGAATCTTGTGTTTGGCGTAATGCAGCGCGATCGTCTTCGTCAGCATATTAACGCCGGCCTTTGCTGCCTGATACGCATGGCCCTCGAAGCCGGGAAGGGCCTTCAGTGCGCCGACTGTTGAGATATTCAAGATGTTCCCGCCGCCTTGTTTGAGCATGTATGGAATTACCGCTCGTGTGAATCGAAAGACGCCTTTCAGGAAGATGTCCATGGTCTCGTCCCAGACTCCGTCGCCGGTTTCATGCAATGGTCCGGAGTAAAAAAGATTCCCCGCATTGTTCACCAGCACGTCAATGTGCCCGAATGCCCGTACGGTGGCATCAACCGCCTCTCGGACGTCCGGCTCATGGGTCACGCTGCCAGGTAGGGCAAGAGCCCGCCCACCGTTAAGTCGAAGTTCGGCAGCCACCTGTTCGAGGACTTCTTTCCGCCGGCCGGTGATCGCAACCATCGCCCCCTCGCGGGCAAACGCTTTGGCGATTGCTTCACCAATGCCGCTTCCGCCACCAGTAATCAGTACGGCTTTATGTTCTAATCTCATGCGTCAGCCCTCCATGTAAGAAACT
>JAYWIP010000284.1:0-24746 GCA_039794465.1 Nitrospira sp. | reverse complement strand
GGGTGTGCGGTACCTGGATCGAAACATTCGGGATGGGCCGGTCAACGGTCTATCGCAATCCCGCGGATGACGCCACAATTCGGTGCGCGCTACTGTTCGAATCCGTCTTGGCCCATCCATCCGTGATGATCAGACGAGAGCTGTTTGCGAGCGCGGGGCTGTTGTATGACGCGGCCATGATGCATGCCGAGGATTATGATCTGTGGGTGCGGGCGGCGCAGTATACCTCGCTGGCCAATGTCCCGGAAGTGCTGTTGCGCTATCGGGAGCATCCGCACCAGGTGGTCAGGAAACATGAAACCACCAAACGGGAGACGGCTCGGCGCATTCGCAGGCGCCAGCTCGAGCGATTAGGGATTACGCCCACTGCCGCTGAGGAAGCCCTGCATGAGTCCATATCGAGTTGGGATTTCGCGGATTCCCGGGAGTTTGTCTCTGCTGCACATGTGTGGCTGCTGAAGCTGACAGCGGCGAACCGCACAACGGACCTCTATCCCCGTATACCGTTTCAGCGGACTGTCGCGGAACGCTGGTGGGCAATCTGTGCCGCATCGACGCATCTGGGGCTGTGGACTCTCACAACGCTGCGGCGTTCTCCCCTGTGGGGCGACATGCGACTGGATTGGAAGCAGCAAGTGAAGTTCGGAGTCAAGTGCGGAATTCGAAAGAAGCAACATGCCTAAGCGGGTTGCCATTGTTGCCAGTTCGTGTCCGCCCCTCGGTTCGGGAGGCGTTTCGAGCGCTCACTACAATCTCTACCGGGTGCTCAAGCAAAGGGGATATGAGGCGCGGGTCTTCACGTTTCGGGATTACAAGTCGGGGTTGGTGGAGCAGGAAATAGTCCGGACAGGCGTGCCGCCCTGGTTCGAACGGATGGTGCACCTCGCCTCGCGCCTGTACTTCCGCATCCTCGAACCGGGAACCCTGGCCTATCATGTCTCGGAAGTGGTGAGCGCCACATGGCCCTGCCTGATCCTTCGTGCCCGGATCCGAGACTTCAGGCCGGATGTGCTGATTTTGCCGGACCATGAATGCCCGGGCTTGATGATCGGCCGACCTCCAGGATGCCGGACCATCTTGGTGGCTCATCACAATCCTGCAAGATTTCTCAACAATCTGTTCTGGCGACGGCATTCCGAGGTTGATGCGCGGTTGACGATTCGATGCGAGAACCGTGTCTTGAAAAACGTCGATGCCGTCGCCTGTCCTTCTGAATACATGCGAGACATGTTCGAAAAGACCTACGTCTATTCGGGGCCGGTCACGATCATTCCGAATTCCGTCGATACGGCGATGATTGCTGCGACACCGGCGCGGGACCTTCGTGCCATGCTGAACCTGCCGCAGGATGCGTTGGTGATCTATATCCCCTCGGCAGGGAGCGTCTACAAAGGGTCCCGATTCGTGTTCGAAATTATCCGGAGACTTGCACGACAGACATCGAAAGACATTGGGTTCTATCTTTCGGGGAGTATCGGTGCAGAGTTGGCGTATGAACTCCGCTTTGCTCCCTCGAATGCCAAGATTTATGCGCCGGGCCAGGTAAGCTACGGGAATAATCTCGCGATCATCAAGACGTGTTCCTTTGGCGTCTCGCCGACACTCGTCGAGAATTTCAGCATGGCGCTTCTCGAAGCGAATTTGTGCGGCGTGCCGATGGTCTCTTTTGATGTGGGAGGCAACGCGGAGGTAATCGGTCACGGTCTCAGCGGGGTAGTGGTTCCCTATCCCGACATGGAGGCGCTGGTGATGGCTGCGTCACGCCTCATGGAGGAGAAATATCGCGCGATGATGCGGGCGGAGACGCTCCGCCGCTCTACGGAACAATTCAAGGAAGATGCCGTTGCCGAGGCATTCATCCGGCTGATGGACGGTGGGTTGTCATGAAATTTCTCATCCTTGACACTGACTATCCGGATTTCCTTGTGTCGCTGTATGCCCAGCACGAAGGAATGGAACTTCAGCCATACGCCGAGCAACTGCGTCTGCGCCAGGAGAGTCTCTACGGAGTGGCGGATTTCTATGCTCACAATCTCCGCAAATTAGGTCACGAAGCCTACGACATCTACCCCAATAATTCTTTTCTCCAGGCCGCCTGGGCTCGTGAGCATGGTGTGAAGGTGGAAGGATCTCCCACCGGCCCGGGGTCGGCGTCGCCTCTATGGCGCCGTGCCAAGGATCTCCTCAGTGAGGCATCCCCACAGCAGCTCGGGTCTTTCCTCCGGCGCTGGTACAGGGGGACGCAAACATTCACGTGCCGATATGACATCCTCATGGCACAAGTTCGCTACCATAAACCTGATGTACTGTTGAACCAGGCGGTCGTTGACCTCCCAAGTCAATTCTTGAAGGAGGCCAGGCCATATGTGCGATTCATGGTCGGTCAGCATGCAGCGACACCGTTGGCTGAAGATCTCGATCTCGGCGTGTATGATCTGATGATTTCATCCTTCCCTCCGACATTGGAGTATTTCAAAAGAAAGGGTGCACGTGCACGTCTTAGCCGGTTGGGTTTTGAACCGCGCGTCTTGTCGGTCTTGGGTTCGGGTAACAGGAAGTGGGACATCAGTTTCGTAGGAAGTTTCTTTAATGTGCACAGTAGCAGGGCGAAGTTTATTGAGTCGGTATGCCAGCGCGTTCCGCAATTTATGATTTGGTCGGGAAATCTTTCCGCTCTCCCGCCCCATTCTCCTCTGCATGGTCACTATATGGGGCACGCGTGGGGGCCGAATATGTACCGGGTGCTTCAGTCGTCCAAAATCACTTTCAATCACCACGGCGATGTGGCGCCATACGCCAACAACATGCGCCTATTCGAGGCAACAGGAGTCGGCACGTGCCTGCTCACAGATTGGAAGGAGAACCTCAAGGAAATGTTTGAACCAGGGAAAGAAGTTTTGACGTATCGTAGTCCGGATGAATGCGCCGAAATGATTCGGTACTACTTGGACCATGAGGAAGAGCGGCAAGCCATTGGATTGGCCGGCCAGACACGTACGCTGCGGGAACACACGTACTACCTCCGGATGCAGGAATTCGTGAGCATGGTGGGCGCCCATGTTTGAGTCAACGGGCAGGGAGAGCGCAGTTCCCTCGAATTCAACGTAGAATCTAACCAAGAACATGCTGCGAGCAATGATACGAGGCTGTTTGTCCCGGTGGCGATACAAAGCGGCATGGCCGCCGGTGGGACGGGTGCAGTTCGGGAGCCTCCTCCGTACGACGCCGATCAGTCAAGTATTTGGACTTGATCGGGCTCAGCGGGAACGGTGCATCGACATCCATTTCATCGAACGGTTTCTTCTCAGTCATCAACAAGATATCCGGGGCCGTGTCCTGGAATTTGGGGACGATCGGTATACGAGAAGTTTCGGGGGAACTGCGGTGAAGCACAGCGACGTGCTCCACACGCAGCCTGGCGATCGTAGCGCCACGATTATCGCGGACCTGACTTGTGCGGAACATATCCCGGCCGATGCCTTTGATTGCATTATTTGCACGCAGACCTTGCAATTCATCTACGATGCTCGCGCTGCTGCAAAGACCTTGTATCGCATTCTTCGCCCGGGAGGGGTGTTGTTGGCGTCGTTCACGGGCATTAGTCAAATCAGCCGATACGACATGGATCGTTGGGGAGACTACTGGCGTTTTACCACAGCGTCGGCGCGCAGGCTTCTTGAAGAGCAATGGTCTCCAGAGAATGTGGCAGTACAGGCTCACGGTAATGTGCTCCTCGCCGTGGCCTATCTCCATGGGTTGACCGTCGATGAATTAAGACCGGAGCACCTGGAGCAGCAGGATGACAATTTTCAGCTGGTGATTACGGCTCGCGCGGTGAAACCCCAAAGGGGAAGTGAACAGCAGTAGATGGAAACGTTGGCCCGATTGATCAGTTCTCTGCGGCTGTGGTGGCGAAGCCCTGTTTCCCGTTCGACGGACTGTGAGCCGCAGATGATCGCCAGAGGTTGGAACGATTACGCCAAGGCTTGGAAGGCGGAGGGGTTCCGTGTGCTGCCAGGAAATGTCGTGAAACATCTCGGTGACGAATGGACTGCGGAGGATACGACCGAAGAAGGAACGACCTATGGGCTTGACGAGGCGAGTGTGGGAAACTTTTCCACATTTCTTGACGATGAACTCCTTCGGAAATACCTTCCTGCCCATTGTGACGAAGGATTGGAAATCGGGCCGGGGGGAGGGCGGCTTACCTCATTACTGCTTCCCAAAACTGCGGTGTTGCATGCGGCTGATCCTTCCGAGGCCATGCTCAAGCGTCTCAAGGCCCGGTTCCCGACCAACAGTTCCCTGCGTCCACACCTGACTGACGGAATGTCCCTGCCCCCGTTGGCGCCTGCGAGTCTCGATTTCGTTGTCTCATTCGATGTCTTTGTGCATTTCGAACCAAGGCTCGTCTTCTGGTATCTGCGCCAAATCAAGCCGCTTCTGAAGACGGGTGGAGTCGGCATCATCCATTACGCGTCGGTCATTTCTCCGATTGGATGGCGGCAATTCGAGGCTGATCTGGAAGGGAATGTACGTCAGCGTACCTCATTCTGCGCCTTTGGCACGATGTGTCCACAGCTCATGGAACACTTCTTAAAAGCCCTTGACCTTCAGGTGATTTCGTCAGATGTTGGATTGATTCCACGAGATGCGATCACGATATTTCGAAAGCGAGACTAGGGTGTCGAATGCTTGGGGAACGCCAGTCTGCCGTATCGTCGGGTATGTCGTCCCTTCGGACCTGGGCTGGCCGATTGTGGTCCGGTCGGGCCCCTCAAGGAATTGTTCTCCTCTACCACAGCGTCCGTGACGCTACGTCGGATCCGCAATTACTCAGTGTCACCCCACATCGTTTTGCCTCACATATGGCATGCCTTGCCAGCCGCTATCGTGTTGTGAGTCTGCACGACTTAGTCGAGGGAGTCACTCAGGGACAAGACCAGGACGAGAAGCTCGTGGCGGTAACCTTCGACGACGGCTACGAGGATAACCTGACGTATGCCAGGCCCGTCTTAGAGCAATACAGAGTCCCGGCCACGGTCTTCGTTGCCACCGGTCATATGGGGGACAATCAAGAATTCTGGTGGGACGAGTTGGAGCGCATCTTTCTTCAGCCATCGACGTTGCCTCAGACCTGTCGGGTGCTGCTGGAAGAAGCGATGTACGAGCGCGACCTTGGGAGTGCGACGTCGTATGGCGAAGGCGAGTTTGCGCGTCACCGGCGGTGGTCGGTCATGGACAGGTCGAATCCCACTGCACGGCATGCCATCTATCGCGAATTATGCATGTTGATGAGGCCGATGGCGCCACGGACGCGAGTGCGCGTACTCGAAGAGATCCGAGCGTGGAGCGGGATGGGAAGTTCTGCCCGGCTGGCGTACCGCTGTCTGACTCCTTCTCAAGTGAAAGAGTTAGGCGCTGGTTCGCTTGTCGATATCGGAGCCCATTCGGTGTCCCATGCAGTCTTATCGAGGCTCTCGTTGGACGAACAGCGGAAGGAGATCTGTGGGAGCCGGGATCAACTAGAGCAGATTGTAGGACGGCGCGTGACCGCATTCGCCTATCCATATGGGACGCATGCAGACTACGGGAGTGAAACCGCTGGGCTGCTTCGAGAAGCTGGTTTTGCCGTTGGGTGTTCGAATTTCCCCGGGGTGATCAAGCAGAGACACGATGTGTTCCAGCTGCCTCGGTTTATCGTTCGTGATTGGGATCAAGACACCTTCGCCGAGAATCTCGATTGCTGGTTTGCGGGGAAAGTGGAAAAGACATCGCATGGGTCATAGGCCGATAAAACATTTGATAAAGCGATGCCTGCGCGCAGTCGGGTTAGAGCTCCGTAGGGTTACACCGGCTGAAAGCTTCGTGATCGATCGGAGTTCCCTTCCGGAAATGCTGGAACACATCAGGCGACTCGGATTGGTTCCCAAAACGGTGGTGGATGTGGGGGCGGCCTACGGGAGTTTCACCCGCACATGTGCGGAAGTATTTCCGGACGCGCAGTTTCTGATGGTTGAGCCATTGATTGAATATCAGGGCTCACTCAAAGAAGTGGAGCAATCCATACCGGGATCTCGCTACATTGCTGCCGCAGCTTCGGCGCGTGCAGGGAAGATCACAATCAATGTTCACCAAGATTTAGTCGGCTCATCGCTCTTACAGGAAGTCGAGCAGGGAAGCGGTGTCAACGGTGTGCCGAGGCATGTCCAGTCAGTCACAGTGGATCAACTGGCTCATGCAGAACATGCCTCCGGGCCCTATCTATTAAAGATAGATGTGCAGGGAGCGGAGCTCGAAGTGTTGCGGGGAGCGGAGATCTTGTTGCAAGAGGCGGAATACGTCCTTCTGGAGGTGTCTTTGTTTCAGTTCTTCGAGGGCGGACCGCAGTTTTCCGATATCGTCAATTACATGACGCAACGAGGATTTGCCGTCTACGACATATCCGGATTGCAATATCGACCGCTCGATCAGGCGCTCTCCCAGGCGGATATCGCCTTCGTGAAAGAGGACGGGCTGCTCCGTCGCCATCACTTTTATGCCACTCCGGCCCAACGGGCCGAGCAGAATGCGCGCATGAAAAAGCATCTGAGCGAACTCGTCGGAGGTCGCACACATGACTCATAGCTGTCCGACGATGTCGATCGTCACACCCTCGTACAACCAAGCGCAGTTTCTCGAGGAGACCATCGAGTCGGTACTCAACCAAGGTTATCCCGATTTGGAGTACGTGGTAATCGATGGAGGGTCGCGGGATGGCAGCATCGACGTCCTTCGCCGGCACCAGCATAAGCTCGCGTATTGGGTTAGCGAGCCGGACGGGGGGCAATATCAGGCCATCAACAAAGGGTTCGCCAAGACGACCGGCGAGATCATGGCGTGGCTCAATAGCGACGACAAATATCTTCCCTCGGCCTTCTCGACGGTCGCCGAAATTTTTTCCGCCCATCCGCATGTCGAGTGGGTGACCACCGTCCACCCGTTGACCTGGAATGAACGTGGGCAGGCCGTTGCGGTGGATTTTACGGGCGGGTTCAACGCGCGTGCCTTCTATAGAGGGAGTAACCTTCCTGTCACCGGTACCCACGGACGTCGATGGATACAGCAGGAATCCACGTTCTGGAGACGATCTCTTTGGGAGCGGGCCGGAGGAAGGCTCGATGTGTCGTTTCCGCATGCCGCAGATTTCGAACTGTGGGCCAGGTTTTTCCAGCATGCCGAATTGTATGGTGTACAGGCGTTGTTAGGGGGATTTCGGACGCACGGAAACCAGAAGTCCCTTCACTTTCGAGAAACGTATGTGGAGGAGGCTCAGGATGTCCTGCGCGCCTACCGGCAGTGGCCCGGCAACAGAAGTGAACGGGCAGTGAGGGAGCTCCTTTGGAAACTGGTACGGCAATATTCGCTGGGCGATGTCCCTAGCTGGCTGAGGATCGGGCTGCAGGCGATCGGGCTGTTCCAGCCGGCGCCAGTGATCTCATGGACGGGAAAAGAGTGGGAAATCACTTCTGGCTTCGTGTTTTGAGCGTTATGCTATCGGCATGCGCATTCTGCAAGTCAATACGGCGGATACCGGGGGAGGAGCCGAAACGGTAGCCTGGCAGCTCATGCAGGGCTATCGCCGTGCCGGACACCAGTCCTGGATGGCCGTAGGCAAGAAAAACACCGAGAACTCCGATACGTATCTCATTCAACACGATCCATACCGGACCGCATGGAGTCGGTGGTGCGGCGCGTTGGCCAATGGACTCATTCAGCTTGAACCCGGTGGGGAACACAACAGACGTCTCTATCAGCTTCTCGCCCTAGGATTGGGGCAGCCATCACGGGCGTTCCGGCGTTGGCAAGGGAAGGAAGATTTTGAGTTCCCGGGCACAGCCGGCCTTGAGGGCATTCCTTCTGAGCTCCCCGATATCGTTCATTGTCACAACCTTCACGGCGCATGGTTGCCGGACGGCGGCTATTTTGATCTGAGAGTCCTGCCAGGTCTCAGTCGCCGCTTCCCCTTAGTGTTGACGCTGCATGATGCATGGCTGCTCAGCGGCCATTGTGCCCATTCCTTCGAATGCGATCGCTGGAAGACAGGGTGCGGCAACTGTCCCGACCTCACGATCTATCCAGCGGTGAGGCGGGACGCCACGGCCTGCAATTGGCTGAGAAAGCGGGAGATCTATTCGCAGAGTCGCCTGTTTGTCGCGACGCCGTCGCAATGGCTGATGGATAAGGTGAAGGAATCGATCCTTATGCCGGGGATCGAAGAAAGCCGGGTCATTCCGAACGGGGTGGATCTCACGACGTTTAAGCCTAGCGACCGGCGGGAAGCCAGGGACCGCTTGGCATTGCCCCAGGAGGCCTGGATTGTCCTGTTTGCGGCCAACAGCATCAGGGAGAATCGGTGGAAGGATTTTGAAACGCTGTGTGCAGCGGTGCGGCACATTGCGGCTCAGGAGAAGCGCAAGCCGGTGCGGTTTGTGGCAGTGGGGGAGGGTGGCGCATCTGATAAGGCCGGCTTAGCCGATGTGCATTTTCTTCCGTTCGAGCGGAACCCTCTCTCGATGGCACGGTACTACCAGGCCGCTGACGTGTATGTCCACGCAGCCCGCGTCGATACCTTTCCCAATACCGTCATGGAAGCTGCCGCTTGCGGGACACCAGTCGTGGCGACCGCCGTTGGCGGGATTCCCGAACAGGTCCTAGATGGTGAATCGGGGTTTCTTGTTCCCGCAGGAGATGCCGAGGCGATGGCGCGGCAGGCGCGATGGCTGCTGGAAGACGACGATCGACGCCGGGTGATATCGGCGCAAGCCGTCCGGATTGCGAAGGCACGCTTTGATCTGAATCGACAAGTGCAGGCGTATTTGACGTGGTACGAACAACTCACGATGTCATCTAAAGGGAACAGCGAGATCGCGCATGCCTGCTAAGGTGATGCTGCTTGCCGTCGGTCTTGGCGTTGGGGGAACAGAGACCCATATCCTTGAATTGGCATCAAGGATGGATCGTTCACGGTTCGAGGTCATGGTCTGCACGCTGAAACCCGGTGGAGCAGTGGCCGATGAGCTCAAGGCCCGCGGGGTCAGGGTCGTATCGTTGGACGGCAGTGGAAAATGGGACCTGCGGGTCATCGTTCGCCTCTTCAAGCTACTGCGGGCGGAGCGGCCTGATGTCATCCAGGCGTTTCTCTTCTGGGCCAACATGTCGGCTCGTGTTTGCGGACGCATTTTGCGGGCGTTTCCGGTCATTTCATCCTATCATGATGAGGTGGTGAGTGAGGGACGGCTGGTTCGTCTTGTGGATCGGTTGACCCTTGCCTGGACAGAGGCCGTCGTGTGCTGTTCTGAAGCCGTTCGTCGTTCGGTGGAGTCGAGGATTGGCGAGACAGGCACCCGCTGCACGATCATTCCATTCGGCGTTGATCTTGCACGGTTCCAGGGTACGTCAGCGGCATCGCATCATGAGGTGGGGCTAGGAGAGGGGCAACGGAGTATCGGGACAGTCTGTCGATTGGTTGAGCCGAAGAAGGGGCTGAGCGTCTTGCTCAAGGCCATGGAAGAACTGAAACGGCGACATGGTATGCCTCCGTGCCGACTGGTCATCGTCGGAGATGGGCCGGCGCGTGAGGAGTTGGAGTTATTGCGTGATCGGCTCGGGCTCGCGTCCTGGATCGTCTTTGTCGGAACAAGGCGAGACATTCCGCAAGTGCTGCGATCCATGGATATCTTTGTGCTTCCGTCTCTCTATGAAGGGTTCGGAATCGCGATTCTCGAAGCAATGGCCGTAGGAAAGCCGGTCATTGCAACCCGCGTGGGCGGGATTCCCGAGTTCGTGATTCCCGGGGAAACGGGAGTGCTGATCGAGCCGGGGAATGCCGATGTGTTGGCCGATGCGATCGAGAGTCTGTTACGCGACTCCGATCAGGCGAGGAGAATGGGAGCCAAGGGGCGCGTGCGAGCCCAAGAACACTATGACATCGTGGATATCGTGCGTCAGCATGAGCAAGTGTATGAAGCGTGTTTGGCCCATGCGTGATTCGGCGGGCTCAGCGCGAGACCGGCTGAACGTGTGCCAGTGAGAGTGGTGCCATGTATCTACTGGGACTGACATTTATCCTTGCGCTGCTACTGGCCATCTATGGCGTACCGATCGCCAGACAGGCGGCGCTCAAGTACGGCATTGTCGATGCGCCGGACGGCAAGCTCAAGCATCAGCGGGAGCCGGTCCCCTACTTCGGCGGGCTGGCAATTTACCTCGCCTTCTTGATGAGTCTCGCGTTCACCTTTGAGTTTCGACAGGATGTCTTAGGCATCATCTTGGGCGGGACCATTGTCGTGATGCTGGGACTCATCGATGATTTCGGCGTCCTGACCCCGTCGACCAAACTGTTAGGGCAGCTGCTCGCAGTGTTTGTGTTGATAAAGAGCGGAATTCAGATTCAGATCGCGGCGTTGCCGGAATGGCTCGATATCTTGCTGACCGTCTTTTGGATGGTCGGGCTCATCAATGCATTCAATTTGCTGGATATCATGGACGGACTGTCTGCCGGTGTCGGAGCGATCAGCGCGACGGGATTGCTGGTCGCCGCCTTGCTTCAAGGCGACCAGACCATCGCCTTCATGCTGGCCGCCTTGATCGGAAGTCTGCTGGGATTTATGAAATACAACTGGCAGCCGGCCAAGATTTATATGGGCGACACCGGAGCCATGTTTATCGGCCTGCTGCTTGGCGCGATGGCCATGATCGGCCAATATCCCAGTGCCCATCCATTGTCGCTGTTGACTCCAGTGCTCATTTTGGGGGTTCCGATCTTCGACACGCTATTCGTCATGTACATCCGCTATCGGCGCGGCTTGCCCATTTTCTGGGGCAGTCCGGATCACATCGCCATTCGATTGCGGCACTGGGGAATGTCGGTCCCGCAGATCGTGATTGTGAGCTACGTCTCGACCGCGGTGGTCGCCGGGATCGGATTGCTCCTGATGGCGGTCGGTGAACACGGCGCGTGGGCCTTGTGTCTGGGAACCATCGGAAGTTTGCTGGCAGCGACGGTGTTCTTGGGAAAGATCGATGTGTCCCGGACGGGCAGGACAGACTCTCAACGCGAGTCCATAGAACACCACAAGGCAGCATGATCATCATCGTCGGCGCCGGCTTGGCCGGACTCAGCACCGCGTATCATCTCTCCGGGGTCCCCTATCGGCTCTATGAGCGCGAGCAGGAGGTTGGTGGACTCTGTCGTTCGTATCAGAAAGACGGTTTTACCTTTGATTACACCGGACATTTGCTGCACTTCCGGCAACCGGAGATTAAGGCATTGGTCGAACATCTCCTTGCCGGACAACTCCAGAGGCATGCCAGAAAGTCATTCATCTATTCCCATCAGACCTACACAGAATACCCCTTTCAAGTAAATACGTTCGGTCTGCCTCCGGAAGTCGTTCGGGAATGTTTGCTGGGGTTTATTGAAACGTTGACCAAGCCGGCCACGTCCAGCCTTTCCTTGCAGCGGTCGTTCAAAGACTGGATATTGGACAACCTTGGCGAAGGAATGGCCAAGCATTTCATGGTGCCATTCAACGAAAAATTGTGGAAGGTACCGCTGGATGAACTGACATCAGATTGGGTGTCGTGGCTGGTGCCAAAGCCGGAACTCAAGGATGTGGTCAATGGAGCCTTAGGCATCAAAGACAAGGCCTTCGGATACAATCCGTCGTTCTTGTACCCGGCTTCCGACGGCATCAAGGTGTTGCCGGAATCCTTTCTGCCCGGTATCCATGGCGTGAACAACGGCATGGAGCTGATGGAGGTCAATACGAAGCGCCGGCGGGCTGTCTTTCGCCGGCGGGCCGATGGACAAGTTCGGGAGGAAGCGTACGAGTCGTTGGTGTCTACAATACCGATACCTGAACTCCTCAAGCGATGCCTGGACTTCCCACAGCATTTGAAGGATGCGGCGGGGGCGCTACGCTGGGTGTCCGTATCCAACGTCAATTTGGCGGTGGCGCGCGAACAGGTGTCTGATAAACACTGGCTCTACTTCCCGGAACCGGCCTATCCGTTCTACCGCGTGGGCTTCCCCATGAACTTTTCCCCCGCGTTGGGACGTCCGGGATGCAGTTCGATGTACGTGGAGCTCTCCCATCGGCCCACTGACCAGCTATCGGATGAAGAATTGATTACACGCTCGAGGCAGGGGCTGGAGCAGGCGGGGATCCTGAAACCGGACGATGAACTGGTTGTTTCCGATGTCAAGGACCTGAATTATGCATACGTGTATTTCGATCAACATCGTGCGCGCGCGGTTCCTGCGATTGTGGCTGAATTAGAGCGCCGAGGTATCTACTCCATCGGGCGGTATGGGCGTTGGGAGCACACGTCGATGGAAGATGCCATCGGGCAGGGGAAGCGGCTGGCGGAACAGCTTCGCACGTGGGGCGCACAGGCCGTTCCTGCATAGAGTCCATCCGTGGATGTCGTTTGCCATATCATCACCAAGCTGGAATTGGGGGGTGCCCAGGAGGTCGCCCTCTATGCGGTGTCACATCTGGACCGTTCAAAATATCGTCCGGTGTTGATTGCCGGGGCTGGCGGATTGTTGACGGATGAAGCCCGACGGCTCTCTCATGTGGATGTGCGCATTCTGCCTGAGCTAGGGCGGTCGATCCGCCTCGTGGGAGATCTCGCGGCACTGGTAAAGTTGACCACACTTCTGCGGCGTCTTCGTCCCGCCGTTGTTCATACACACAGTTCCAAGGCGGGAATTCTCGGGCGGTGGGCTGCCTGGATGGCCGGAGTTCCAGTCATCGTGCATACGATTCATGGGTATGGCATCACCCCCGCACAGCCCCGATGGCTCCAACGCCTTCTCGTCATGATCGAACGGTTCACCGGCTGGATCACCACACATTGGATAGCCGTGTCGCAGGCCGACATCCGCAAGGGGCGTTCGTGGGGCTTGTTTCACGACAATGTGGTGTTGGTGAGGCCGGGGATTGACCCGCAACCGTTTCAGCGAGCCGTCGACAGGGGGGAGCGGGAGCGAATCAGAAGAGCATTCGGCGCACAGGCTACGACGCAATTGGTGGGAAGTGTGGCCTGTTTCAAACCTCAAAAGGCTCCGGAGGATTTCATCGCGGTGGCGCACCGGGTCATTACGGCGCTTCCCGATGTCCGATTCGTGCTCGTCGGAGACGGCGAGTTGCGACCAAGAGTGGAAGCCCTCATCGCTCGGTATGGGATTCAGGATCGTGTCCATTTGGTCGGCTGGCGACGCGATGTCCCGGCGATCATGCACGTGCTTGATACCTTTCTCCTGACATCACACTGGGAGGGCTTGCCGCGGGTGTTACTTGAAGCGCGGGCCGTCGGGGTGCCGGTCGTCGCTACGAACGTGGGAGGAGCTGACGAAGTTATAGTCGATCAGGCGGTGGGAGAGCTCTGCCAGGCTGGAGACATTCAGGGCTTAGCGGACGCGGTCATCCGCAGGCTGTCCAACAGGACGGAATCATCGGATGTGTGCCGAGCGAAATCCGGTCGACTGCCGCAGGAATTTTACATCGATGAAACCGTTCGGCAATATGAACAGATCTATGAGCAGCTGCTCACTGAACATCGAACCGGAGTCGTCGCCCAAACCGTTCTCTAGAAGATGGCCTCCGGCAATGCCACGATCGACGAACCCCGACGCCATGTGGATCCCGCTTGAAATCGCTCAAAATCTTCTCATGGGGGTTGAGCCTATTGCCACGCTGGCCCGCCGCCGTCACTCTACCGGGGTGAATGCCGATCCTATCAAGGTCCGTGAAGTGTTCGAGCGGTATGGGCGGTTTTCCCCGGTGAGCGGAAAAGATATCCTTGAGATCGGTCCCGGGCACACGCTGGAGGTCCTCGCGCAAGCCAAGTTGGATGGAGCCAACAGCTGCACGGCGATCGACATTGTGGATTATCGGTCGTCGGTTCAAGCAGGATGCGAAGGCGTCAGGTTCATGCGTTACGATGGCAGGACGATACCGCTGGCATCGGCGTCCTGTGACTTGATTTGGTCCCATACAGCGTTCGAACATCTTCGATTTCCCGGTCAGACCGTGAAGGAATGTTTCCGAGTACTGCGACCGGGAGGTTCGCTGATTGCATTGATCGACTTAGGGGATCATGCGTGGTATGGGACCGTGCCGCCCCAGCCCGACAAAGTGTTCGATTGCTTGAGATATCCCGAATGGCTGTGGAACCTCATGCGATGGAATCGCAGTTCATACGTCAATCGTCTCCGACAGTCTGAATGGTTGGACCTCTTGGGCCGTGAAGGATTCTCAATTCGGGAGAAAGAAACGGCGGTCTCTGAGGATACGGTCCGACTCCTCCCTTCGTTGAGGTATTTGCACAAGTATCGCCATGAGGATGCCGTGACGTCCTTGCTGACCGTGTGTTGCGACAAGCCGCATACCTCGGCGGCAGGGGTAGTGCAGCAATGGCCGTAATGGCTCAGCGTTGGGTCGCATCCACTCTTCTCGTGCTGCTCGGGGTCGTATGTGGCTTCGTCGTCGCGGAAGGCGCAGCACGTCTCACCCTTGACTCGCCCCAGGGGTACGCTCTCTACAGCAAAGAGCGAAACGAGGCGCACGCATCGCTCGCAAAACTCGTTTCCGATCCTCGGCTAGGTCACCGTCTTGAACCGGATGCTCCCGGCCACGATGCGCGTGGATTTAGAAATGAGGCGAGCGTAGAGACCACGGATGTAGTAGCCATTGGCGACTCCCAGACGTGGGGGGTCAATGCCCGCCGCGAAGAGTCTTGGCCGGCCGTGCTCGCAAAGATCAGCCACCTGAGCGTGTATTCCATGGCGCTTGGAGGGTGGGGCCCTCCACAGTATGAGGAGCTGGCACACGATGCCACGGGATTAGGCCCGAAAGCGATTCTTGTTGGGCTCTACTTTGGAAACGATATTTTCGACAGTTGTAGTGCCATTTACAGTGCAACGGGTTCTCACAAATATCGACGGAGCGATCGTGATCTGTCTCCCGCGCTGATGGAGCTTCAGTCTCGCCTCAACTCAGCTGATAATCAAGCGCGGGGCACGGTCGTGCGTGAGCAGGTCGAGCGCATGGGCGCTGTGGCCAAATTGTGGCAGCGCGTGGCAGGGCGATCGTTGATCTTGCAGATTCTTATGGTCAGAGGCTGGTTGCCGGGGATCCCGTCGGTGGACGAACTCTATGAAGCGGGGGATAAGGCCTGGGCGTTGGAACACCCCAATGCCGCCGCTGCCTATGCCAATGGAAAGATCTCGACGGTCATGACCTATGGCTATCGGGGAGTCGCTCTTGATCCAGAGAATCTCTGTATCAAGGAAGGGATGCGAATTACGAGAGAAGTGCTGGCCTCACTGCGGGAGCTGGGAGAAACCGCTCGTGTGCGAGTGGGCGTGGTGCTCATTCCGACAAAAGAATCGATCTATGCTGCAGCGGACGAAGCGTTGCTCTCGCACGCGTCGAAAGAGTTCGTTGAAATGGTCAGGCATGAAGCAGAGATCAAGGAAGAGTTGCAGGAGTGGTGTAAACGGCTGACCATGGTCTGTATCGACGCGACTGTTCGGCTCGTCGCGGCTGCTCGAAATGGAGCGATCCTCTACAAAGCGGATTCAGACGGACATCCAGTTGCCGAAGGCTATCGGCAAATCGCCTATGCCGGTCAGGATGCTCTTTTCGCGATGGGGGTGTTAAGCGCACGGTGAATGGACTCAGCTCGTCACGGCGCCTTCCGATGCCGATGACACGTGCCGCGCGTATTTCCCCATGACGCCGGAGGTATAACGGGGAGTCGGCTGTTTGACTTTCTTGAGACGAGCCGCGATTTCTTTCTGCGTGAGCTTCACATCCAACCTGCGTTTGGCGATGTCAAATGTGATGAGGTCGCCGTTCTTGACGGCGGCGATCGGTCCGCCTTTGACGGCTTCAGGGGCCACATGGCCGGCCATGAGGCCATGGGTGGCGCCTGAGAATCGTCCATCGGTCAGCAGTGCAACCGAATCGCCGAGTCCGGCCCCGACAATGGCGGCTGTGACGCCGAGCATTTCACGCATTCCCGGGCCCCCGGACGGACCTTCATAGCGGATGACGACGACGTCACCCGCCTTGATGTGCCCTGCTTTGACGGCAACAAAGGCGTCTTCTTCCTGGTCATAGACTTTTGCCGGTCCTTGAAACTTCAGAATGTTGTGGCCGGCCACTTTGACGACACAGCCTTCCGGCGCAAGATTGCCCTTGAGGATGACAAGTCCCCCGGTCGGCTTGATGGGGCTGGTGAGTGGCCGTAAGACTTGTTGCCCCGCTGTTTCCGTGGCCCGCGTGGCTTCGTCACCAATCGTCTTTCCGGTGACGGTGGGTTGATTGCCGTGGAGAAGACCGGCTTCCAGGAGGCGTTTGGCGACTAAGGTCGTGCCACCGGCGGCATAGAGATCCGCGGCGGTAAACCTGCCGCCCGGCTTCAGGTCGGCCAGCAGCGGGACCTTTCGGTTGATCTTGTCAAAATCGTCGATGACCAGTTTGATGCCGGATTCCCGAGCGATAGCGAGCAAATGGAGCACGGCGTTCGTTGAGCCTCCGGTGGTCGCAACGGCAGCGATGGCGTTCTCCAAGGATTTGCGGGTAATGATCTGTTTGGGCCGGAGATCGTTCCGGATCAAGTCCATGACCATCTTGCCGCATTCGAAGGCGACGTCATCTTTGTGCTGATCCATGGCGGGCACGCCATTGCGTCCCATCGGGGAGATGCCGAGAAATTCGAACGCAATCGCCATCGTGTTGGCGGTGAACTGGCCGCCGCAGGCGCCCGGACCGGGACACGCATGATCTTCAAGGTCTTTCAACTCGGCGTCGGTCATCTTGCCGGATCCATGTTTGCCGACCGCTTCAAACACGTCTTGAATCGTGACGTCATGCCCCTGAAACGTTCCAGGCATGATTGACCCTCCGTACAGCATGAGCGAGGGCCGGTTGAGACGCGCTAACGCCATCACGGTTCCGGGAATCGTCTTGTCACAGCCGGACAAGGCCACCACTCCGTCGAAGAGGTGCCCGCGGGCGACGAGTTCGATCGAGTCGGCAATCACTTCACGGCTGATAAGCGAGGCTTTCATGCCCTCGGTGCCCATCGAGATACCGTCAGAGACGGCGATCGTGTTGTACTCGATGGGGGTTCCGCCGGCCGCGCGAATGCCGGCCTTCACCCGTTCCGACAGCCTGCGCAGGTGGTAGTTGCACGGCATGACTTCGATCCAGGTGTTCGCCACCCCGATGATCGGTTTCGAGAGATCGTCGTCGGTAAACCCTACGGCCTTCAGCATGGCTCGAGCCGGTGCCCGTGATGGCCCGATCAGCAGATCATGACTCGTCAGCTTCAGTTCCTTCGGCATAACCTCCGTCCGTTTCCTTTCCTGCACACCCACCCGCTGCGCCTGGTCGAGAGTCCGGTCACACGGGTGCGTTATTGCACGGACATGTTGCCGGGCGGCTGCGGCACGGAGCCTCCCATCCCTTCATGCGGGTTCTTGCCGTGGGGATTGGCGCCGTAAGAGCCACCCCCGTGCGGGTTGACGTGGCCTTTTCCGTGCTGTTGCATGACCTTGTCGTGCTCGGCTTTTTCCTTTTCCCGCTGTTCGGGAGTCAGGATAGCCATTACGTCCCGGCGGGTCTTGATCGAGGCCATACGGAGCGCCACCTGCTGGTCTTCGCTCTGCTTGAGCTTGGCTTCGATCGCCGCCAAGTCGGATTTCTCGTTATCCGTCAGCGCCTTCAGCTCGCGCTCCGCGATTTGGATCTCGGCTTCAGCCTTGATGCGGACCTTGTCCAGATTCAATTGGAGGTCTTTCAATTTCAGGACTTGGTCGACCGTGAGTCCAATATCCTTCTCGTGTTTCAGCAAGTGTCGGATCAAATGGCCGGTCCCGCTGTGCATCATGCCTTTGCCATAACTGTGGCCGCTTCCAGCCCCGTGCCCACCTCCACCGTGGCCATAATAGCTGGGATCATTGGCCCAGAGGCTGGGTACGCCCAACACCAACAGGCACGTGGAAAGGACCGCACAAGCCGTCGTTGTCTTGGTGACAAGTCTCATGAATTCCTCCTTGGCTTGATAGACACGTCTTGAGAGCCAGAGCTTGCCATAGCAGTCGGCACAACGCAACTATTCGCGTGACCGCCGCTGGGCAGCCGAGAGCAGTTCTGAACGAGGATCCGGGTGCCGGTGAGTATTGAGTTGTTCGTAGAGGGCCCGCTCGGCTTCTGTGACCGTGGGAGGCATGACGATTTGTAGGACAAGAAACAGGTCGCCATGCCCCCCGGCGGCAGAGGGAAGGCCTTTGCCCTTGAGCCGCAGTTTTGCATCCGCCTTGCTGCCGGGCGGAACTTTCACTTTCACCGGCTCGGTGAGTGTCGGGGCGGTGACATCCGCGCCCAATACCGCTTCCCATGGGTAGACGGGGAGGTTGACGTGGACATCTGTGCCATGCCGCCGAAAAATCGGATCGACAGGAATGACGACGTGGAGATAGAGATCGCCCCGCTTGCCTCCGTGCTTACCCGTCTGGCCTTTTCCCGCGACACGCACCCGCGTCCCGTCCTGAACCCCGGCCGGGATTTTTACCTCGATGGTTTTCATTTCGCTTGTTACCCCGGTTCCCCGACAGGTCAGGCAGGGCTGGTCGCGGAGCATTCCCATGCCGTGGCAAATCTTGCACGGCTCGGGTTCACGGAGATTCACACGCTTGGTGATTCCAGTGAGCACTTCCCGCAACGTCAAGTCCACGTCTACTTCAAGATCCTCACCGGGCGACGCGAATCCATGGCTCTCGGTGGCTGTGGCTGTGGTTCGTTTGCTCCCGCCGAAAAGACTGTCAAAGAAATCTGAAAATGATTCCGTGCCGCCGAATTCACTGCCGGTATTCTGACGGCCGAACCCGCTCTGTCTGCCAAATCCCTGTGGGCCCGATTGACGACGAGCCCGTTCAAAGGCCTCCGCCTGATCCCAATTGGTGCCGTACTGATCGTATTTCTTGCGCTTCTCCGGGTCGGACAACACCTCGTGCGCCTCGTTCAGCTCTTTAAACTTTTTCTCCATCTCGGCCTTTTTCCCTCCGGAATGGAGATCGGGATGGTATTGCCTGGCCATACGCCTGAAGGCTTTTTTGATCTCGTCCGCCGAGGCTGTTTTCGGCACGCCGAGGATCTGGTAGAAATCGCGGGAGTTCGAGGCCATCTACGTATCTGCCATCCCTCAGTGTGGGACTTCTCGTTTTGCTCGGGCCATCAACTTACAATAGGAACAGATCTCTCCGGTCGTCGGCTGGCTGCATGCGCTACAGGGATGGAGCAGGGCCCGGTCTTTCGTGGTCATGTCGGTCTGCGGTGTGGTGGTCTTGCTCTGCTTGTCGAGGAACTTCCAATAGAACGACTGCTTCGTGCCTGGTGATTCGGTTTCGAGGCGGTTGAGTACGTCCTTGTAAAGGAGAGTCCGAGCGCCCTGGGCCATCGGGCATTCGTCGACGATGTAGTCGATCTTGTTCAGCACGCAGTACGCGGCGAGTTCCCGCTCCGTCAGCCGGTACAGGGGCTTCACTTTTTTCGCGAAGCCGTCGACCGAGGCGGGGAGACTAGGGCTCTGTTTGTCCAGGTATTCCTCTTGCCAATGCAGCACGTTGCCGAGCAGGCGGGCCGCTTCATCGTCGAGGTTATGCCCTGTGGCCATCACGTCGTAGTCATGTTCCACCGCGGCGCGGTTGAAGTGATAGCGTTTGATTGTGCCACACGTACTGCAGGCCGGTCGGTGGGCCGCCATGGCCAGTTCGCGGATCCCGGCTCCTTCTTCTTTTTCAACGGTATGGGTGTGCAATGTCGCGCCAAGCGGCGTGGCGACGGTGTCGGCAAATCGTCTGACTTTTTCATGGGATCGGTCCGAGTAACCGGTAATGCCGAGGTCGACATAGAGCGCGTCGGCTTTGTAGCCCAGCTTGAGCAGGATATCCCAGAGCGCCAAGCTGTCCTTGCCTCCGGACACCGCGACGAGAATCCGATGCTCGTGGCCGAACATCCGCTGGGTTTTGACGGCTTTGACGACTTGGTCCTGCACGAACTCGTTGAAGCAGCATGGGCAGAAGGCGGCATTGTGCCGGGGCAACTTCAGTGCCGCTTTGCTCTTGCATTTTGTGCAATGCATCCCAGCGTGATCATACGGGCGTACAAGGCGGATTGCAAACAGGAGAGACTGGGGCGCGATTCAACGGACAGGATCGTCAACCCGGCCGGTGTGAGCCTAGAGTTTTCCGTTGACGCACTTGTGATGATCTCGGTAACCTGCGCAGGCATGTCGTGAGGGGTGGTGGGGAGACGAACGGCGGGCGTCCACCGGCCGGCACCATTCTTTCAGAGGTTGTGAAGGAGGATTATGCAGGAATATGGCGTGTATTTCGGGATCGTGGGCTTGATTCTCGCCGCATACGTGCTCGTCAAGGGCATTATCCTTGCCGTTCAAAAGCGCCGAGATCCTGGATCTGCATCCCTATTGCCACCGCCGGCTTACGGAGTGATTGCGTCTGTAATATTGACCTATGGATTGGGGTTTCTGAAGCCTCAATTACCTTGGTTGGAATCACAGCCATTTTGGGTCTACCGGATTATCTTTCCCGGTACCACGTTCTTATTTCCCGCTATTATTTATCTGATTAGCCGACGCCTGCCGTCGAACTGATCATGCGCGGCCACCGACCGGGACCTGAGGGGAACTGTGGGTGGTCTTGGCCGCAAGCAGTCGGAGAGTCCCTTCCAGTTGTCGTTCGTCGGGAGACGCAAGGGAGAGAAATTCAATCCCGATTCCATGAGCGCCGGCCCAACGCACGACGGCTCCCTGAATGAGAATGGGGTTTCGGCTTCCGGGGAAAATGAGCTGGAGGTCCACTTTCATGCCGGCGAATGCCGGAAAGGAGCTTTGGACGCGGCAGCCTTTGCGAGAAAGATCCAACGACCTGCTGATCGCATGACGCTGATTGCGGTGGGTGAGTGTGCCGGAAAAGGATGCGTGAAATCGGGGGTGTTGCCGCACGACCATAGGTCTGCTCCTGGATGGGTGTGACAGAAATTGTTCCTGTATAGATGAGTGCAGATGTAATGCCAGCGCGGGTCAAGAGATACACAGCGATTGCCCCATGTTTTATGACACTTAGCAATCGTCGGTCTTCAGGCTCTGCGCATTTCTGGCCGTCGGTGAGGGGGATTGAACACAGCCGGTTGCGGGGAAAGCAGGACGGGTATGACAAAAAAACGGCATCCAACCTGTCCAGCCTGCTTACGGCCGCGGCAGTGTAACGAGGGCGTTCCCGGCGGTCGTATCACCGGTATCTGGTTCCCGGAGAGGTTGTAGTATGGTGTGTGACGATCATGACCATGGACACAGCACTTTCGGCTGAACTCTCGACGGCGACAGCGCGGAGGCGGACGTTCGCCATCATCAGCCACCCCGACGCGGGCAAAACCACGCTGACGGAAAAACTGCTGCTCTATTCCGGGTTGATTCGGACGGCCGGGATGGTTCGTGGGCGGAAGGGCGGCAAAGCCACGGCTTCCGATTGGATGGGCATGGAACAGGAGCGCGGGATTTCGATCACCGCCTCGGCCATGCAGTTCCCGTATAAGCACGCCGTCATCAATTTACTCGATACGCCGGGTCACCAGGATTTTTCCGAAGACACCTACCGGACACTCACGGCCGCCGATAGCGCCATCATGGTTATCGATGCGGCCAAAGGCGTGGAGGCGCAAACGCGCAAGCTGTTTGCCGTGTGCCGTCTGCGGCGCATTCCGGTTCTGACCTTGATCAACAAAATGGATGTGCCGGGCCGCCCGCCGCTCGATCTGATGACCGAGGTGGAGCAGGCGCTGAACATCCATGCCAGCGCGATCAATTGGCCGATCGGGTCCGGCGATGAGTTCGTCGGGATTGTGAATCGGGCGGACAGCCTGGTGGAATTGTTTCAGCGGACCATTCACGGCGGCGCGACAAAGGTCGAGGTCCAGACCATGCCTCTGGCAGATCTGGCACAGAGCGAGCGAGTCTCTCCGGATGTGCTGGCTCAGGTGCGGCACGATCTGGAGTTGCTGGACATCGCGGGGAACCCCTTTACCCGACAGGCGTTCCTCCAAGGGGAGGTCACGCCGGTCTTCTTCGCGTCAGCCCTCACGAACTTCGGCATTGAGAGTTTTTTGGATGCATTTGTGCGGCTCGCGCCTTCTCCCGGCGCGAGACCGGCCGACGGTGACGACGGGAGTGAGATTTCCGTCGATCCGATCACGATGCCGTTCAGTGCCTATGTTTTCAAGCTCCAGGCCAACATGAACCCCAAACACCGGGACAGCACGGCGTTTCTCCGGGTCTGCTCCGGTCGGTTCGAGCGCGACATGGTGGTGAAGCATCATCGGTTGGGCAAGGAGGTCCGGCTCTCCCGGCCGCACAGCCTGGTCGCGCAAGAACGGAGCACGGTGGAAGAAGCCTTTCCCGGCGACATCATCGGCATCATCAACCCTGGCCTCTTCGCCATCGGGGATACGATCTCGGCGACCGGCGGGTTCAACTTCAAGCCCCTCCCGCAATTTCAGCCTGAGATCTTCGCGCGTATCCGGCCCGCAGACGTCGGCAAACGGAAG
This sequence comes from Nitrospira sp., assembly GCA_039794465.1. GTDB lineage: Bacteria > Nitrospirota > Nitrospiria > Nitrospirales > Nitrospiraceae > Nitrospira_D. The sequence goes on along the minus strand of JAYWIP010000284.1, from coordinate 2,064 downwards.
TCGTTCGATAAAGGCATGTGGCAGATGACGCAGGAAGGGACCGTACAGCTCATGCGAAGCCTGCACGACCAGGAGCCGTTGGTCGCCGCAGTCGGGCGGCTGCAATTCGACGTGCTCCAATACCGCCTGCGGGAGGAATATCGTGTCGAGACGGTCCTGGATGCCCTGCCGTTTACGTGCAGCGCCTGGCTGGACGGCGATCCCGCGACATTCAAGGCCCCGTCGGCGTCCATGATCGTCAAAGATCAGCGCGACCGCGTCGTTGTTCTGTTCGGCGATCAGCTCATGAAAACCATCGCCCGCGACCGCAACCCCGGACACACCCTCCGTGACATGGGCTGACCTCCTCAACCCGTTGCCGCCCTGACGCAATAGCACCACACTAGCCCAGATAGAAATCCCAGAATTGCCCCACCTTTGATTTTCCGAGTATGATAAAAATCCTTCAAAGTTGGTCTTTTACGTATATTGCCAGACTGGACGAGGTATCGACGGTGCTACCCCTGAGCTGCTCGTGATCGCCGTCAAGGCGAAGGATGCGAAAGAAAAAGCAGACGCCCGGAAGAACCGGCCGAAGCTGTAAGGAGGAGAGGTGTCGATGCGTGTGTGGCTCATGCTCATGTTCATGCTGGTTATCGGAGTTCCATCTGCTCAGTCGGAACAGCCTCAGGTGGAGATCGTCAAAATGCCGACTCAACTCGGCACACGGTACTTCGATCCCATGCATCCGCCGCCTGACCGGCCGCCGCTCATGGGACCCGAAGAGGCGGTGTGTGTCGGGGATTTCCTCTCCGATGCGTCCGTCGGCGGCCAGGTCATGCAGATCGATGCGACGCACGCGAAGGCCAGGATCAACCGGATTAAAGTGACGCTGCAACTCAATATCACGATCTGGATGCCGAATAATCCGCAGCAGTGGACCGTTGAACATGAAGAGGGGCATCGGCAGATTTCTGAATATTACTATCGGAACGCTGAGGTGATTGCCAGGCGTATCGCGGAGCCCTATTTCGGCAAAACCATCGATCTGAGCGGCGCCGACTTGCGCAACGCTCTCAGCGCGGCGATAGACAAGATCGCGGAAGAGATTACCAACGAGTACAAGAGGCAGATGCCGGTCGAAACGACACAAGCTCGATATGACGACATTACCGAACATGGCCGCAAGGAGATCCCGGTGCCGGATGCCGTCGCCCGGGCGTTGAAGGAAACCTATCCGGAGCCGGCCAAGGACGCCGTGGCGCTCGTCGACCGTCCTGAATATCTGGCCTGGAAGACCGTCGCACCTGGTGCGAAGGTTGTGTACGCCGCTCGGTACTGGAACCTGGCCAGCCCGAACAACTTCGTGGCCGGTCCGATCACCTCTCTCAAGGCCTATCAGTTGCGGGGCATCACCGCTGAGAGCGTCAGGCTGTGGTTCAGCGAAGCTCCTACTGATCGGTATGGGAGGCCCATGCCTCCGAATGAATGGGAAGAAACGATCGCCGCTACGTACGATTCCACTGTCGACCCGTTGGCGAATCAACCCCGTTCTGCCCAACTGCTGACTATCTTCCATCAAGCCGGCAATCTTGCGGTGGGTGTCCAACCAAACACCGGACCGATTGAAACCGGCGAAGACACGATCGAGGTCAATGGCGCGCGGATTGCAACGCATTGGGAGTCCGCTACGTATGAGTATGACGCGTCGGTGTGGCCGACCTTCAAGAATTGCCGCCTCCTCATCAAACTCTGGACGAGCGACGCCGTTCCGACGGGTTTGGTTCGCAAGACCGAAGAGAGAGCCTGCCCGCCGGGCCGGGATCAGTTGGCGCGAGTCATGGTCGAAACGTATCTCCAGTCGTTCGAGGGGTTTACGCCGGGGGCAAGCCAGTGAGCGGTACAGGGCGCGGAAGTGTAGCCCTGTGGTCAGATGGTGCTGAACCGGTACTCCCTGACGGCGCACCAGGCCATGAATGTATTTGAACGGCTCGGTAGATTGTGAGATGGGAAAAGGATTCGCAGAATGGACTACATATTAGCCAAGGGGGGTCACATGTTGTCAGTTAGACGGAAATGGGCCAT
>JAYWIP010000283.1:0-6748 GCA_039794465.1 Nitrospira sp. | reverse complement strand
GCAACACTTTGCGCAACCGCGCAGCCACCTGCACATAGCTGCGCGCTTTCCATCCGGCCCAGCGCCAGTACTGCACCGGCCGCTCTTGAACGCCTTCCACCGGCAAGGCCGCTGCGCCCGACGGCAATTCAGGCGTCAGGTTGCCTCCGAACGATCGGGCAAACTCCTGGAGTGACTCCACTGAACACTCGTCGGCAAATCTGTCAGTTGATCGTGCCGCAAGCACCAGCCCATCGATTCCCGCTCCGGACAGCGTCCGGACCATCTCTTCAACAGAGGCCTGATAGGCCGGATTCGTGACATCGAGTGTAGACCCGCCCCCGCCATCCTCCGCCATGCCATGGCACCGTCGCACCGCCCATTCCGGCCTCACTGCTTGGCCCATTCCTCGGTGGAGATCCAGCCCTATCCAATACAGGAGCCCATGGCGATGCGCTTCGGCTGCACCTGCGCGGATCGTCTCCACATCGACGCCTGTTCGATCGGACATTGGAACCGGTTCAGGATCAATCACCAGGGCTGTCACACCGGCCTGAGCCAGCTCTTCAAACCATGAGGCCAGCGTCGGGAGAGGGGGAAGCCGGTCTATTCGCAAACGCAACGCCAATTGGCTCGAGCGTCCGCTGCGCTGCTCAGCCTGGGTTTGACGCAGCTCGTCCAACCGGCGGAGTGCGTGACCCTCATACCGCGCTCCATCCTGTTGCCCTCTCTCCATACCCGCTGCAATGGTGCGATACTGCTCCATCGCGGCGCGGTAATCTCCGATCTGTTCATAGGTGCGACCCAGCCACCACCGCGCTTCGGCCAGTCGCGGAGAATCGGGGGCATCATCGGCAAATCGGTGAAAAAATAGCGCGGCGGCCCGGTACCGTTCTTGGGCGAAGGCGCGATGCGCCTCCTGAAGCAACCGCGACTGCGCATCGCGAGCGGGAGTGTCATGCGGCACGCCGGTCGGCGGCGGAATAGGAAAAATCAGGTGCGGTGGGGCAACACAGGCGGACAGCAGGAGGGAGAGCACCATCGCACTCCCTCCGATTCGAACACAACGGAACGTGGCGGGCAGCGTCACGGCCCTCCACTGTATGCGGGACACCGGCGTCTCAGCCGAAAATCTCCATGCCGGGGAAGAAGTACCCGATTTCGAACGTCGCCGTGTCCGGAGAGTCGGAGCCATGGACGGCATTAAACTCGATGTTGGTCCCGTGTGCTTTTCGGATCGTGCCTGCATCGGCCTTCGCGGGATCCGTGGCCCCCATGAGCTCACGGTTTTTCTTGATCGCATTCTCGCCTTGCAACACCAACACCACCGCAGGCCCGGACGACATGAACGTACAGAGGCTGTCGAAGAACGGCCGTGCCTTGTGCACGGCATAGAATCCTTCCGCGACCGGCTTTGACATCTGCATGAGTTTCATAGCCACCGGCTTCAGTCCGGCTTTCTCATATCGATTGATAATGTCCCCGATCGCGTGCTTCTGCACGGCATCCGGTTTAATAATGGCCAATGTTCGTTCACTCATTATTGCGACAACTCCTTCAAAAAATTACAGAATATAACCGATAGCGCTGCTGCATTATAAGTGGAGGATGAGCGGCTTGCAACTCGCTCGCCCTTGATTTACTACACTCCTCAGTGTCCCGATGAGCCTCTCGCATAGCATTCCCGCCGGCCTCTGTGCTATGTCGATCCCATGCCCACCCAACGCGTGCTGTTGCTCATTCCACCTCTCACTCAGTTGAACACTCCTTATCCTTCAACCGCCTACCTCATCGGGTTTCTCCAGGCCCGCGGGATCGCCGCCGACCAGGCCGATCTGGGCATCGAGATGGTGCTGCGGCTGTTCAGCCGAACCGGCTTGCGCCGCCTATTCAGGCAAGTCAAGAAATACGATCAGACCCTCCCACCCGAAGCCACCGCCATGCTCGCAAAGGAACAGGCCTATCTCGAATGGATCGAACCCGTGGTCTCCTTTCTTCAAGGGCAGAATCCTGCCGCCGCCTCTCTGCTGAGACGTCCGAAGACATTACCGCGCGGCCCGCGATTCAGAGGCAGATCGAAACTCGTGCGGTCCATGCCGCCTGATGACCAGGCCAAACATGTGGCCACGCTGTTTCTTGAAGATCTGGCGGACTTGGTCCAGGCGACCGTATCGCCGCATTTTGCGCTGAGCCGGTATGCCGAGCATATTGCCCGGTCCGCCTCCTCCTTCGATGGGATGATCGCCGCCTTGCACGCCGCGCCGACACTCACCGACGAATTCATGCTGGAGTCGCTTCACGCCCATCTCGACCGCGTCGATCCGACGCTCGTGGGCCTGTCCGTGCCGTTTCCCGGCAACCTATACGGTGCCTTTCGCATCGCGCAGGCGATCAAGCAGCGCCGGCCGGATCTGCCCGTCGCGCTTGGAGGCGGTTATGCCAACACCGAACTGCGCCGCGTCGCGGATCCGCGGGTGTTCGATTATGTGGATTTCATCACGCTCGACGACGGGGAGCGGCCGCTGCTCTCTCTCATCGAACACCTGGATGGTCGTCGCCCGCGCAAGGACCTGTGCCGCACGTTCTATCGAGACCAGGGCCGCGTCTTGTTCGCCGATGATCCCTCGTTGTCGGACTTTTCGATGGATGACATCGGCTGCCCGACCTATCGCGGGATCGATCTGGACCGCTACCTGACGATTTTGGACAGCGCCAATCCGATGCACCGCCTCTGGTCGGAAGGCCATTGGAACAAGCTCACCGTGGCCCACGGCTGCTATTGGAAACAATGTACGTTCTGCGACGTCGGGCTCAACTATATCGGGCGGTACGAGATGACCCCGACCGACCGGCTGATCGGCCAGATCGAACGATTGATTGCGGAGACCGGCCGGCACGGATTCCACTTTGTCGATGAGGCGGCGCCTCCCGCCGCACTCAAGTCGCTCGCATTGGCCCTGCTGGAACGAAAGATCAAAATTTCCTGGTGGGGCAATATCCGTTTCGAAGAAGCGTTCTCACCGGACCTCTGCCGTCTGCTCGCCGCCTCCGGCTGTATCGCGATGACAGCAGGGCTCGAAACCGCATCCGATCGGCTGTTGGACAGGATGAAGAAAGGCATCACCGTCGATCAGACCGCGCTGGTCGCCTCGGCATTCAGGGAAGCCGGAATTCTGGTCCATGCCTATCTCATGTACGGGTTTCCGTCCGAGACGATCCAGGAAACCATGGATTCATTGGAGCGTGTGCGGCAGCTGATGGCGGCGGACGTGATTCAATCCGCCTTCTGGCATCGCTTCACCGCGACGGCCCACAGTCCCATCGGCCTGAAGCCGGCTGCGCACGGCCTGCGGATTCTCGGACCGGAGTTTCAAGGATTCGCGGAAAACGATCTGTTGCACGAGGATCGCGCCGGCGAGACACCGGATTGGATCGGGGAAGGGCTGCGCCGCTCCATGCTCAATTTCCTCGAAGGGCGCGGGCTCGACATGGACGTGCGCGGATGGTTTGAGCAACCGGCACCGAAACCGAAAGTTGCCGCCTCCTGGGTCAGACGGTTGCTCAAGGACCGGCCAACGAAAGACGATCCCGAGCTGGAGCGGCGGTTCGTGTGGCTCGGAGGAACGCCAGCTGTTGAATCCGTCGGTCGGAAAACCAGACTCGCACTGCCGAGTCGAGATAGGCTGTGTACCGTGACCTTCCCCCATCAAGAAGCCATGTGGATCGACCATCTGATCAGACAGTCGACCCCGAAAGATGACTCTTCGAACTCATACCCACTGTTGCGATCCGTCTCATCCTCGTTTCCAGGCGGCGGACAGCAATTCAAACGGCTCCTGGACACTACCCGCTGGAACACCATCCGGTCTGCCGGCCTGCTCCTCGTGTAACCATTCCTTCCGCGCGGCACAAACAGAAAGGCCGAACCCCGTTGCCGGGATTCGGCCTTTCTTGAAGCTGACATCTGTCAGCTTACGCTGTCCGCCTTAGTACTGCAGCTGCAACGCGACGTGGAACGAATCCACTCGCTGATTAGTAGTGCCAAAACCGCCGATAAAGTTGCCCGTTCCCCCTCCCCCTGAAGGACCGAAGTTCATGAGATCGCCATACCGGTAGAACGCCGAAATCCTGGCGTTGTGGCCGGAGATGACGTAGTTGATGCCCGGCTCCCATTCCTGCCGCATATTGCCGTAGCGCGGATCGATGCTGGTGAACCGCACATAGGGCTGGAACCGGCCGATGCCGATCTCCTGCGGAATCAGGTACAACGCGTACACGGTCCAGGAATGACCGTTGAAAACGCAGAAACAACCATTTGCTCCCACAGCGTTGGCCGTGGGCTGGCCATAGTTCGCAAAAAACCGCTTGAATTCACCGTTAAACGTAAAGACGCCCATGTTGTTCGGAAGAACCTTTTCAAACAACACATCCACGGACAGACCGGTAAAGTCGCTGACGGTTGACCCCACAGCATTCGATCCAGCCCCATCCTTCTGGTGCTGGACGCTACCGGCGATCGCCAGGATATCCCCGGCGGTTCCGTAGTACGTACCGCTGGTGTAGTAACCTGGGTTCTTTTCATCGTTCAGCAGGTTCCACTGCAAGCGCCCCGTGTACATCAAGCTATTGCCACCATTGATCGTGCCAGCACGCAATCCTTGGGACACGCTGACGGCGTACAACAGGTGGGTGCCCATCGGATGAAATTTGCCCCAGAAGGTCGCCGCATTGTCACGACCATAGAGACCGGCGCCGGCGTTGAAATTCCCGCTCTGGTCCGCGGGAAAGAACGGAGTCCGGAACCCATCGTAGGTGGCATGGTAGAACGGACCGTTCAACTCACCACGCTCGCTGGGGAGCAACATGCGCCCGACCCAGAGGTTGAACATTTCATTGAACTCGAACTTTCCGATCGCGTCCAGCAAGCCGATCGATGAGTTACCTCCGAAACCAGCACCCGTGCCAGCCTTCACGGCACAGTTAAAACATTCGGTGTTGAACTCGAACCCGACGTACTTGTGCAGCTTACCGTTGACATAAATACGAGCGTTGTCGATATTGAAGTCGTTGCTATACTCCTGTCTGTTCGCCGCTCCGTTCTCCACCGCGCTGAAGCTTGTGCGGATACCCATACCGACCGAGATCCACTTATCCTCGTCGGCCTTGATCATCCCAGCCGCGTACGCACTCGGCAGCGTGGACCCAGTCCCAGCCACCAGTGCCGCGAGGGCCCCAGCAACCAAAAACTTCCTCCACCACCTGCTTTTTTCTACCTTCATTATGGCAGCCTCCCTTGTGAAATGAAGTGATAGAAACAATTGCCAGACTTCTCGTTGTTCTACTTTGCTCTTCTACTACTACGAAACCCTCGAATTCGAAAGCAAACTCGCAGAAGTTGAAAACGGGGGGGAGTATGCCCAAATTGGACGATTACTTCAAGAACAATTTTTGGCAGCAGGTACCACTCACATGGAGGGGCGGAAGATATTCAATAGTCATGCCGTACCGTGCAAAGACTTTTTCGGAGTCACCTCGACGCCCATTCGATCTTCTACGTATGCCGACACTTCTCACATTCACCTCGGCGGGAGCCGCGATGAATGGCTCCCGCCGTGCGCTGTGTTGGAACCTTGGTTATCGATTCGGCTGCGGTGTGTAGCGGAGATAGGGCTTCACGGTCTTGAAACCTTTCGGGAACAGCGACTTGGCTTCATCGTCATTCACCGCCGGTGTGATAATGCAGTCCTCTCCATCCCTCCAATTGGCCGGCGTGGCCACCTTGAACTTCGAGGTCAGTTGGAGCGAATCGACGACGCGCAGCAGCTCATCGAAGTTCCGCCCGCACGACGCGGGATAGGTCAGGGTGAGCTTCACCTTCTTATCCGGCCCGATGATGAATACCGACCGCACCGTCATATTGTCGATGGCGTTCGGATGGATCATGTCATAGAGGGTGGCCACCTTCTTGTCCGGATCGGCGATGATGGGATAGTTCATCGTCGTCTTCTGCGTTTCATTGATGTCGTTGATCCAGCCCTTGTGCGAATCGAGCGGATCGACGCTGACCGCGATCACTTTGACTCCCCGCTTCTTCAACTCCGGCATGATCTTGGCCACCGTTCCCAACTCCGTGGTACAGACTGGCGTGAAGTCTTTCGGATGGGAAAACAGGATGCCCCAGCTGGTGCCGAGCCATTCGTGAAAATTGATCGTACCTTCCGTCGTGTCCGCCGTAAAATTCGGCGCGTCGTCGCCCAACCTGATCGCCATGATACCCTCCCTGTTATCAGTAAAAAATGATCCCGTGATTCGACCACACGAGACTGACCCGACTACGATACTGCGCCGCTCAGACGAGCGCAAGAGGCCTTTTTCGTTGCCCGTATCTCGTCGCTCGTGAAACGTCTCTCGCAAACAAGATGGGACAGGCTCGCTTTCCTTCCTGCGCTTCACGCTTCACGAGATACGCTTCACACCGCTGGGGCTCAAGATTCTCACCCGGCGAGCCGATACCGCCACAGAAATCTCAATAGGGGGCCGGCTATGGACAACGCAGACCCTGCGCGAATCAAACTCCATATCTCGAACGACCCGATGTACCGGATGCTGCGTGAAGGCTGCATCAAGGAATTCAACGCCAAGAAAGCGTCCGGCGACAAATGCGATCTGCGCGGCTGCGATCTCCGAGGTCTCGATCTGCGGGGGTTGGACGCCGACGGCCTCGACTTCAGCGATTGCTATTTTCGGCAGAGCGATTTGCGGGGCGTGG
>JAYWIP010000282.1:0-8192 GCA_039794465.1 Nitrospira sp. | reverse complement strand
GCAGGCAGCTCGCATTGAGATCGACCTGAGACACGGTGAGCCCCACAAGCTCCGACACACGGAGACCGGACGCGTACAGCAGCTCCAGCATGGTCCGGTCCCGACGACCCTCGACGGAAGAACCGGCGGGCAGATCCAACAACTGTGTGACCTCCGACATCGTTAACGTCTTCGGCAATCGGACCGCTCGACGTGAGGCGATCACCTCCGGGAGAGGACTGCTCTCCACGAACCGTTCCCGGACCAGAAAACGAAACCACCCGCGCATGGCCGACAGCACACGGGCAATCGACGACGCCGCGAGCGGTTGTGCGCGCAAGGAGGCGAGAAACGCGACGACGACCGGCGGTCCGACAGTGTCGATCATCCGGATACGATGTTGCGCCAAGTGCCGTTGGAATTTCGCGAGATCCCGCCGGTAGGACTCGACCGTGTTGATCGATAGCCCGTGCTCGATTCGCAGCCCACGCAGATAGCGTTCGACGAGCGGATCGAGGATAGGCGCTGCTGCATCGGTCATACGAATTTGCGGGGGTTCACACAAACATGGCGACGTCACTGCGACACCCGACACGGCAAAGCGAAACAAACTATAGCCGACTTCTTATTCGAAGACAACGAACACACCGTGGTTCTCCTTGACACCTTGCACCCTTTCCGATACTAGTCAACCGAGCAAGCAACATCCAATCTACCGTTCAACGGCCATGCTCCCCCACAGGCACACATTCCAGCGCACGGTTGTTGAGTCACGTCCGAGAATCGGTGTTGTGTCGCTTGCGCTGTTGCTCGGCTTCTGGCTCCTGCTCCCGCAACCAGGCACCGCAGCAACCAAGCCGGCGCCTCCTCCTCCCACGCCGCCGGTCTTGGCCCAGGCGAAACAACTCATCGAAAAGGGCGACCCCGAGTCCGCCGCAACGGCGCTGCGCCGCTTCCTGACAACACCACCGCACCCAGAGTACCTGGACGATACATATTTACTCCTCGGGGCCGCGCTCTACGGGATGAAGGACTATCCCGAATCGATCAAATATCTGAACCAACTTCAGCTTGAATTTCCTGAGTCGGACTTGACTGAGCGCAGCAAACTCCTGCTGGCCCGCGCCCATGCGGCCATGGGCAACCCCGACTTGGCCCTGCCGCTCCTGGCACAAGTCCGCACTGGAACTCAGGATGACAACACCAGGCACGAGGCATTAACACTGACGGCGGATGTCCTGGTTCAAAAGAAAGACTTTGTACGCGCGATCCGCATGCTATTGGAAAGCATGCAGGGCGCCGTGGAAGACGATACGGCGGACGCACGTGAGCAAATCCGTGGGATGATCGCGGAAAAGCTCGATCGGAAGGGGCTGATCCGGGTACGAGACACCTTCCCGCGCGTCTATCCAGGCGACCTCGCGTCCATCGGCCTCATCGACTACTACATCGCGCACGGCGACGACCACCTGGCAGAGCAGGAAGCTCGTCGCTTTCTCGCGGCCTTTCCGACGCATCCCCAGAGCCAGCGAATCACCGAGTCACTGGAGCTGTTACATACCAAACTCAAAGCGAATCAATTTTTCATCGCGGCCGTCCTTCCCCTGTCGGGACGCCTCGCCCCGTTCGCCAACGATGTCCTGGAAGGCATCCAGCTCGCGCTGGAACGCGCACGCGAACAGCCCGGCACCCCGCCGATCGGCCTGATCGTCAAAGACCATGACGCAGATCGTCCTGGATTCTTGGACGATCTGTCGTCACTGCTCACCGACGACCGTCCGCTCGTAGTCATCGGCCCTATGCTGTCCAAGAATCTCCCCGTCATGGCGGAAATGGCACAACGAGCCAGAGTGCCGCTCATCACCCCGGCCGCCACGCTTCCGAATGTCCGCCGCCTTGGCAATTACCTGTTCAGCACGTCGCTGACCTACGGCTTGCAGGCCGAGCGCATCGCGGCCTATGCCGTCAAAGATCAAGGGTATCGGCGGTTTTGCATTCTCCATCCCGACACCATCTACGGACGGGAGCTCGCGCGCCTCTTTGCGCAGGAGGTTCGGCGGCAAGACGGGGAGATCATCGCCATCGAATCCTTCAAGGAAGGGGACACGGATTTCAATCCGCCGATCACGCGGCTCAAAGCCGAAGATCTCAAGAAATACGGCCTGGCCGTGCCGGTCGATCCCTCGCGGCCGGCCGGCAAGCCTGTTAATCGAATCGACAAACGGATGCTCTACACGCCGGGATTTGACGCGATCTTTATTCCAAGCCGCTCCGGCGATGTCGGCTTGCTCGCCGCGCAACTGGCATTCCATGACATACGGGTCCCGCTCCTCGGCACAAACGGCTGGAACACGCAAGATTTCGCCCGCACCGCCGACCGGACGGTCGAAGGCGCCACATTCGTCGATGGATTTTTCGTGGACAGCGCCAACCCCGCCGTGCAGGATTTTGTGCAGCGGTATCAAAAACGCTTCCAAACCACGCCCTCACTCTTCACCATGCAAGGATACGACGCCGCCAGAGTAGCCATCGAAGGCGTACGCAGCGGGGCCGGATCCGGCGAGGAGCTCCAAGAGTTCTTGATGACCCAACGCAACCTGCCCACCCTCGCCGGACCGGCCGGATTCGGACCGGACGGCACCTTGCATCGGCCGCTCTTTCTTCTGCAGGTGAAACAGGGTAAATTCGTGCAGTTGAATTAAGAACGCCCACGCATGAACTCGCTATCGCAGATCCTCCATACGATCTCCTACATGGGCCTTCCTCTGCTGTTCGCCATGGTGCTGCACGAATACGCGCATGGATGGATGGCTGAGAAACGCGGCGACCCCACGGCGAAGCTCCAAGGCCGTCTGACCGTCAACCCTCTAGCGCACATCGATCCGCTGGGCACGATCATCCTGCCGTTGATGTGCCTGCTTCTCCCCGGCAGTTTCATGTTGGGCTGGGCGAAACCGGTGCCGATTGATCCTCGCAACATGTACAGACCCCGCCAGGATATGGCGCTCGTGGCCGCTGCGGGGCCGGGCATGAATCTCCTGTTGGCCGTGGCCAGCGCCCTGTTCCTGGCCCTGCTCCTGATGATTGAGCCATCGTTGTCGGTACGGCAGGCGACGGAAACCGATGCCTCATCAAGCCTGCTGACGACGATGGTGCTGCGTCCGATCGCCGTCATGGCCCTGTATTCCGTTATCATCAATGTGTTCCTCGCGCTCTTTAATCTGATTCCGATTCCTCCTCTGGACGGCGGGCGTATTTTGACCTGTATCTTGCCGGCCAAGCCGGCGATGACGCTGGCGCGGCTCGAACCCTACGGGATGCTGATTTTGGTCGGCCTCATCGTCTTCGACAAGGAGCTGCGCGTAATCCACACCATCACCAACACCTTCGCGTCCGGCCTCTCCGGCACCATCCTCTCAACCGCACTTGGCTTAGGCGGAGCTTCAGAATGACGGCAACTCGCAAACGGGTGCTCAGCGGCATGCAGCCCAGCGGCCTGATGCATCTGGGCAACCACTTGGGTGCCTTGGAAAACTGGAAGGCTCTTCAAGAAGAGTACGACTGTTTCTTCTTCGTCGCCGATTGGCATGCGCTCTCAACCAATTATGCCGATACGAGCCGTGTCCGTGAGTTCGTGCACGAAATGCTGATCGATTGGCTGGCCGCCGGCATCGACCCCGAACGCTCGACCGTGTTCGTCCAGTCCCGCATCCCGGAGCATGCAATCCTGCATCTGTTGTTGTCGATGATGACCCCCGTGTCCTGGCTGGAGCGCAATCCGACGTACAAAGAAAAGCAGGAAGAAATCAAAGAGAAGGACCTGAGCACTTACGGCTTTCTGGGCTACCCCGTCCTCCAGGCTGCTGATATCTTGCTGTACAAACCCGATTTCGTCCCGGTCGGCAAAGACCAGCTGCCTCACCTCGAGCTCACGCGCGAGATCGCACGGCGCTTCAACGACATTTACAAGACACCGGTCTTCCCGGAGCCGAAAGAACACCTCACCAAATTTCCCAAGGTGCTCGGCACCGACGGCCGGAAAATGAGCAAGAGCTATCACAACACGATCAATCTGTCGGACGCAGAACCGGTCGTGCGCCAGAAACTTAAAACCATGGTCACCGATCCGGCCCGGGTGCGCCGGACTGATCCCGGCAACCCCGACATCTGTCCGGTCTATGAGTTTCATAAAATCTATTCGCCGATCCCTGTCCAGGAGCAGATCGCCAGGGATTGCCGCAGCGCGGCCATCGGCTGCATCGATTGCAAGAAACAGGTGGCGGATAAGATGGTGGAACAGATGCTGCCGATGTGGGACGCGCGCGCGAAGCTGACCAAAGATCCGGCTCAGATTGAAGACATCGTCCAAACCGGCAGCCGGCGGGCATCGGAAGTGGCGAAAGCCACGCTGCACGAAGTCAACGAAGCGATGAAGATCTGAGCCTGACTTCCTTCACAAACGACGAGCGACAGCGATCGGGAGCCAGAGGGCTGACACCTTTCCCCGTGCTAGGCGCGGTGTCAGTCCCCGTCCGACGTCCAGGGTGATACCGTTGTTATGCGGCAAGTTGTTGGAGCAACAAAAAGCCTTCATTCCATTCCCCAAGCCCGCTTTCTGAATTGATGTGACCTGCTGGACCAATATCAACAAAGCGGCTCCCCCAAGCAGCCGCTGCAGACCTTGCAAACTCTACACTCCCGTAGGGATCGTTGGTGCTTGCCACAACGATACTCGGGAATGGAAGTGACTTCAGTGGCAATGGCGAAAACTTGACTGCTTCTTTTGGGAAGTTAGGCTCATCGGGGTTCGGTGGGGCAACCAACAATGCAGCTTTTATTCTGAGATGTGTTTTCGCCGCCCAATGTGCGACGAGCAGGCAGGCCAGACTATGCGCAACCAGCACGGCATTGCCACCAACACGCGCAACTGTTTGTTCCAGAACATCAACCCACTCGCTACAAACAGGATGGTCCCAATCACGCTGCTGCACGCGCGCAAACGAAGGGTTGGCCTTTTCCCACAGACTTTGCCAATGTTCAAGACCGGAGTTGCCGATGCCGGGGAGAATGAGAACTGTTGAGTTCATGGTTTCCGTTTTACAAATTAGAAGTCAGAGCGCATCTCAGCGGGGTGATCAACCCGTTTCAGACAACCCCCGTTTCCCCTTTCAGGCAACATCCGAGTTAGCTGCCAATCTCTTCCTGTAACGCAATGATTCTCTGCCCCCTATTTCTTCCTTTGCTTCTCCGGTTACTCCCGGCCAACCCAATACATCGGTCGGCGCTTCAGGTTCATGACCACAAGCACCCGCACCCTGTCTGGTTTAATGGAGTAAAGAAGCGCGTAGGGAAATCGGAGAAGGAGTCGGCGACGGATGGTCTCAGTGATCAGCGGACCGGCTTCAGGGAAATTAACGATGGCTTGCGTACAACGCTCGACTTCATCAAGAAACGCGGCTCCGAGCCCCGGACTTTCCGATTCGTAGTACTGGGCGGCTTCGTTCAACTCGCGGCGAGCCAATCGATGAGTAGGAGACTCGCTCCATTCACTTCAGCTTGGCCCGCGCTTCACGGAATACATCCTTTGCGGAAGTGCCGGAGTCCGGGTGGGCATCCATCTCCACCTCACTACGCTGAGCCTCTTCGACCCAGAGCCGGGCATTTTCCTCTTCGGAAAGATTTTCCAAACTCTCCAACAGCTTTCCCGCCAGGCGGGCCCGAGACTTTGGGTCCAGCTTCAATGCCTCGGCTTCAAGTTCCTTGATACTCATGGGCGCATTCTACTCCAAACCCGATTGTTGAGCCAATCGGAACAAGAAAGAAGGGCGGCCTGCGTCCCCATTGTTGGAGAAAGATCTCAGCATCCTTCTCATAGGTCCGAAGGGTCTGCGCGACGACATGCGTTATGGTATGGTGCGTGGTCGAACGGTCAGCCATACAAGGGATGGATACGATGTTCAGATTTCTGCGGAGCGTTCTCTTCGTCCTCTTGGGGCTCGCCATTCACACCGGCGTGGAGGCAAAACCCGTTGATCCTCCGTGCGACAAGTATCCGCCTGTCAAACAATCACGCTGTGCCGAAATCTGGAAAGAGCTGAACCTGGAAGACGGCCCGATCATCTCCCAATTCGGGCTCGATCAGCTCAAACGACGCGAGGAAGGTAAGATCACCGCCCAGCAGCACTTGGCCGAGAACATGACGTTCATCAAACAATCCACCGAGAAGCGGCTCGAACGGCTGAAAGAGCGCATGGCCAAAGAGTAACCTTGAAGATCCATCAACCGTCCGCGATCATTTATGCGACACGGATGAACTGATTCTGTTCCTTCTCCCACCCGATTGCTGTCTCCGGCCCATGGCCTGTCACCACCACCGTCGTGTCGTCGAGGGTATAGAGCCGCTCTCTGATCGACTGTTCGATGGCATCGAAATCGCCGCCCCACAGATCGGTGCGCCCGATGCTGCCGCGGAACAGCGTGTCCCCCGCCAAGACCAGTTTGTCGCCCGGCGCGTGAAAGCTCATCGAGCCTGGCGTATGGCCCGGCGTGTGCAGCGCAAACACAGGGATGTCACCCAGCAGGAGTTTCTCCTCGTCTTTGAGCCAATAGTCCGGCATCGGCACCACCCCGGACGGCACGCCGAACAGCCGGCACTGCACGTCGAGGTTCTTCCATAGATCGAGGTCGTCTTGATGCAGACAGAGAACGGCCCCGGTGGCCTCCTTCATCGCGCCGGACGCCAGAAAGTGATCGAAGTGGGCATGGGTGTGCAGAATGTGGGTGACGGTCAGCCCCAGCTGCTGGACCTCGTGGAGAATACGCTCATAGGCCCCGCCCGGATCTATCACGATGGCTTGCTTGGTGACCGGGTCGCCGATGATCGAGCAGTTGCATCCGAGGGGAGGCACCGAGAAGGTCTTTCGAATCAATGGAGCCATGGTCCGTCATGCTACAGTGCTGAAGATCGATGGCGCAAGCTACGGGTCTTCGGCATCACCGTGCCGGTCGCGCAAGGTCCAGACGACTTCGGTATCGACAAGGATCCATGTATGCGCCTGTCGGTGGAACCAGACCAACAACCCCGCCCCGGTGCCATCCGGCCGAAGATTTTCCACATAAAGCAGCGCCTGATCGTTGCGCAACGTGCGACCCACCCGCGAAAAGGCCAGACGATCCAACACCGGAGGCACTTGCACAGGCACCGCTAATGCCACCTCCGGTTCTTCGATGGAGCCAGCCGACAGAAATCGGTACCGAACGCCGAACTGGAACCGTGCGTCAAGCCGAGAAGCTGCGCGATTGGCCCTGACAAAATCCCGCACGAGATCCGTCGGCAGCTGGCCCCTGAAATAGTTCTGCGCTTGAAGCAATCCTTCCGTCATCGGTTCCGTTTGATCAGGAAAAATCCTGGGCACGGTCGCGCGTTCGAGCAACACCAATTTCGTCTGCGAGGTGAGAAATTTTTGCTCGACGACCTGGTCGTACAACTCATAGTCTTCGGCAGGAATCCCGGTTCCCAAATCCTCTTGACCGGCTGACACAAGGACAGGGAATGGACAGACCAGCCACGCGACCACCAGCACCGTTGCCAATTTCGTCATGCCGGCAGCATACCGGCAGGCTTCCGAGGCGGTCAAACTCCAGGGCGACATGGACAAGCGGCGGTGAAGCATGGATAATCGGGCGACCATTTTTGGAGAACCATCCTCATGTGTGACCACAAGATTCCCACGCCTAGTCGACCGAAGACGATCGGCCTCCTCGTGCTCCTCCTGGCTGCATCCGGTTGCGCGCCTGACGAGTCTCCACTGAAAGGTGAGAACGAAGCGCTGAAAAAGCAGCTGTCGAGGCAGGAGTCGTTGTTGACCTCATTGCAAGACGGCAACAAAGTCATGCAACAGCAAATCGATCTCCTCAATCAAGAACTCCGCGACGCCAAACAGGCCACCGAATCCGCCAAGGCTTCGACCACGCGCCTGTCCGAACTGCTGGACGACCAGCTGGCACAGGCCAAACGGATGAACGCGGAGATCCAACGGACCGCAGCGGCGCAAGCGGCCCAGAACGTGAAGATTGATGACAAAGGCGCGCAGTTCGATACTCTATCGCGCCCGCTCGGCACTGTTGCCAAGGTGGTGGAAGAAGCCCTCTCACGCAACGGCTACCAACTCAAGGTCGGTATCAAAACGGAGCAGAAAGCCGTCTATATCACG
>JAYWIP010000281.1:0-4798 GCA_039794465.1 Nitrospira sp. | reverse complement strand
CAATGCGCTGTCCGGGACGAACACCAACGTGGTGATGTGTGTCTGCGCGAGCTCCGGTTCCAACGGGCGCACCAGCCAGTCATACAGTTGCTGGGCATGAGGCAGGTATTCACGGGTGGTGCGTTTTTCCACCACCCGGCGGAAGGCACGAATTTCCTTGGTCAGCCGGTCAGCCGTCACGGGGACGGACACGCGTTTGAGTCCAGACGGGAGGCTTATCAACAGTTCGAGCCGGGAGGGAAACAGGATGGGATAGATAACAGCGGTATCCGGTGACAGCCGATCAAAAGCCGTGAGCTTGGATCGTACGGCGTCGACACAGTCGTCCTTGAAGTAGTCCCGCAGCTCCGCAGCTTTATAGGCCTCGATCGCATCGCGAGCGGCGAGCAGATATCCTTCGGCTGCCGTGCTGTCCTCAGTCCGTGAGGCTCGCTGGAGCAACAGGTCGGCCAGCTCAAAGAACAAGGGTTTCACCGTGTCCTGTCCACCGAATGCGCCCTCGGAAGAGGCCTGCGCGACCTCGATGCGAATGGGTTGGAGTGTCACGGTTGCTTGCCGGTACGAGGTGATCGCTTGATCCAGCTGGCCAGTCGCGGCCAGCTGGCGCCCCAATTGCCATTGCCAGCGATAGAGTGATTCGGGCGCATCCGCCGATTGTGCGGTGAAGAGTGCTCGCCTGGTGAGCTGCAAGGCCTCGTCCATGCGGAATTCCCGTTCGTAAAGCTGTCCAAGATACCCGAGAGCATAGGACAGCGTCCTGCTGTCACCCTGTCGCTCAGCGACCGTGGCCGCTTCCTGGAGCGTTCCCGCGGTTCTCAAGACGAGAGGGTCATGCTCCTGGGGGAGGAGAGGAAGCAGTCGCTGGTAGGCCAGTGCGATGCCGATGAGTCCGAATGATTTATCCCTGGATAATGGAACATCCTTCAAATGGTCGAGCGCGACATCGAGCGCCACGCGACTGTTGACTGGTTGGCCGAGCCGCAGCAGGGCCCGTGCGGCATTGGCGCGGGCTGTCGCAGCAAGGAGTGGAAGCTTGGCGCTCTGTGAATGGACCACGCTGTCTTCAAACGCGTTCAGCGCCTCCTGGTCCTGCTGTTTCAACGCCAAAAGAATGCCGAGATCGTTTTTCGTTGTTGCGATAAGAAAGGAGTCACTCTGATTGTTCGCCAAGGCTGATGCGTGCTGGAGATATTCCGAGGCCTCGTTCAATTGCCCAAGCGTCAAGTAGGCTCGCCCCAGATGGCCGAGGACTGAGGCTTCTTGGAGAGAGTCGGCGCTCTTCTGAGCGAGCGCCAGAGCCAGTTCTAATGACTGGAGTGCCTGCGAGGATTGTCCCAAGCCCATCGACGCCTGAGCAAACAGGACCAGCGCCTCGACCTGTGCGGGAGCGTTTCCGGAAGCCTTGAAGAGATCCGCTGCCTGTTTCCAGGCAACAAGCGCCTGATCGAACGAGCCCCGTTGGTAGGCCTGCAGTCCCTGCTGCATGAAGCTCTCCGGAGAGGACTCAACGGCAGCGACCGAGACGGACGCCTTGGGCAGCAGGAAACCGGATGTGAGGAGGATGAGCAGGACGAGCCAGACTAAAGGCTGAAGGCTGAAGGCTGAAGATTGTATTTTATGCATCATCACGCAATGCTCGGATCAAGCTGTTCGCGTTAGAACAGATTCACCACAAGTCCTAGATGAACTCCGTTATCCTGAATCGTGTTGCGGATCTTGGGCACGTGGTTGAGCTGCTGCCCCCAATACACTTCGAAGCTGGCCCTGTCGTTCGGCAGGATATTCCAGCGGAGCCCGACGCCCACGCTGGCGAGCGTGTTGGGAAAGGTGCTGTCGGGCTGCGTCGGGGCTCCCCGGTTGCCGCCCTGGTTCCACCCATGCGCGACGTCCACAAAAGGGGCTAATTGGAACATCGGTTCTCCATTTCCCCAGCGCCATAAGGGAAAGCGCGGCTCCAGCGAAGCGACGAACGAATTGTCGCGCAGGATGGTCACCTCGCGATAGCCGCGCACCGTGTACCGGCCGCCGAGCGCCACCTGTTCAACCGGGAACAGCGGCGAGTTGGTGAATTGCAGGTCCATGTGGCCAAGGAGCTGCATGCCGAGCAGCTGTTCTCCGAACTGCTTAATGGCCTGGACCTGGCCCAGCCAGGAGAAGAACTGCCCGTCCGGAGTATCGGGATCCGCATTGATGGTCGCGCCCAGGACATTCAGGCCCACGCTGAATCGCGAACGGACCGCCAGCACAGTATCGAGCGTGCGATGGGTCCAGTCCTGCGCGAAGCGGAGCGCAGATACCGTCGCCACGCCGTTCTGATAGCCGGGAAACGGGTAAGGAATCGGGCTGGTGGTGTCGTGAAAGAGAAAGGTCTGGGTGAAGAGATGTTCGCCGATGATCGAAAGGGCGACTTCATCGGTCACAGTTTTATAAATCGGCTGGCGGAGGCTCATGCCGATGATCTCGGAATTGGTCTTGATGTTCAGCAGGCTGAAGGGCGGTTCGATCAGCCGAAAGCCGTAGCGCCGGTAGTAGGGCGAAAAGGTCGTGCCGTACCGGTTGAAGGGGAGAGCGTAGGAGGCGTCGACGATCGGATAGGCTCCGCTCGACTGGCCGTAGCCGAGGCTGAGTTGGTCCCCGTTGCCTGTCAGGTTGTTGTCGATCAGCTTGCCGATCCCGCGGATTTCTCCGACCAGCGGCGTCTGGTAGTTGGTGACCTCCATCGAGGCGCGAAACGGTTGTTTATCCGCGACGCGCACATGCAACAGGCTCTCACCCTTCTGATCGCCGGGCCGCAATTCCGCATTGATGCGCTCGATCCGGCGATCCTGCTGCAACAGCTGCAGTTGTTCTTGGAGTGGAGCAAGCGTCACCGGCGTACGGATGCCGAGCGAAAGACGATCACTCAGGTAGGACGATCTGAACCAGCGGTTCCCTTCGACGTCGATCCTTGTCAGCGTTCCTTCGATGATTTGGACCCTGATGACACCGGAGACGACATCCTGGTCCGGGATGATCGCACCGGAGGTCAAGTAGCCGTGATTGACGTAGAGGAGCGTCAGGGCCAGTCGGAGTCGCTCCAGATCCTCGGTCAGCAAGGTCCGGTTCGTGAACGGGGCCGTTACGTCTGCGATCTCGGCTTCCGAAAACACGCTGTTGCCGGTTACGTGAATCTCCCGGACGAACACCCGTACCGTGCCTGGCTGAATCGGCGCCCCGCCCTCCGGCGTGAGCGGCACGATCGGCAGGACGGGACTTGGAGGCGGCAAGGGCCGTTGAAACTCTTCCTTCAGGGGCCCGGGCGGCTGGCCGGAAGGTCGCGTCGGTTCGAGCAGAGTCTGTGCAAAGGCTGAATTGACCACCGGAAGGATAACCATGGCGAGACCAACGCAGAATACGCATTGTCGATGAAGCCGGTCAGAACGTATCTTCCCCAATTCCTGCACACGATGAATCACGAGGTGCAGCCTGCGGACCGATCGACTGCGAAGCTCCGGGTCAGGAACCCTGCCGGCGCGATCTGCCGCAAGGACAACAGTGCTGGGTTTGTTTGGTCTATTTGGTGCGTAACCAACCCTGTTCGAACGACATCCGACACACCAGACACACCAGACAGACCAGACAGACCAGATAGACGAGATAGACCTTCAGCCTTCAGCCTTGGCTCCACGCCTGCCATCGCGATCGGACTCGCGAGCCAGCTGCCCGGTTCAGTCGGCAAACTGTCCCGGCCTGCCACCATGAAGCTGCTGAACTGACCGCCGGCCACTGACGCACACTGTTGGTTGAGCAGCGAGGTCGCGAGCAGCGGCGTCTTTCCCAGCGGGTGAATCTGGCCACTGATTGGGGCATTCGGCGACTGGATCGTGATGGTGCCGTTCACGCCGGAGCCGGAATCGGCATTGACGATGCTGTTGCCGTCCGCCAGGAAGAGGTTCGTGGTGATCGTGATCGCGCCGCCTTGACCCTGCGCCGCCTGGGCCAGGATCTGGCTGTTTTGTAAGATGACGAACTGCGGATCGATCGAAATATTCCCACCACCCCCGCGCCCGTCGGCCACCGAGGCGCTGATGGTGCTGTTCACCAAATGGACGCGATCCACGGCGCGAATGTCAATGTTTCCGCCGCTGGCGTGGTCGGCTTTGGTCGTGACCGAGCTATTCGTCATAAGCAACTGGTTGCCGGCATCGATGTGGATATTGCCAGCGTTGCCGGCGCTTAACGAACTGCTCGTAATCTTTGACCCACCTGATAGCTGAATTGTATCCTTAGCAGTGATCGCAATGGGCCCGCCGGCACCACTGCTCACTTGGCTGCTCCCCCCGCCCGGTAATCCCTCACCGGTTTCGCTCGTAATCAAGGAGCCAGAGGTCAGAGTCAGATTGGTGGTGTCGATGTTAATCGCTCCGGCAGCCGTGTCCCCAATCGTGACGGTCTGAATGGTTCCTTGGTCCAAGCTCACGGTCTTAGCCGTTAACTGGACCTGGCCGCCACCACCATTGCCGACATCCATGCGGACTTTCCCTTCGCGTGCGATGGTGATCGATTCTGCATCGATAGCAATTTGGCCGCCCGGCTGATCTCCGATTTCTAAATTGATCCTTCCGCGGTCGGTCACAGATACGTTCTTACCCGCTGAAATGCTGATCCCTCCATTGGGCGCATCACCGGGAGTAATACTTTCGATTCGACTCCGACTGCCAGCAAACTCACCAGACACCGTAACCGAGTCGGCGGCCGTGATTGAGATCACGCCTGCCCCTATTGCGGTCACCTGCCCCCCGCCTGTCACGCCCAAGGT
>JAYWIP010000280.1:0-30773 GCA_039794465.1 Nitrospira sp. | reverse complement strand
TCGATGTCCTTCAGCATCTGTTTCAGATTGCCTGCGATGGTGATTTCCTCGACGGGAAAGGCCAGCTCGCCGTTTTCGATCCAGAATCCGCAGGCCCCTCTGGAGTAATCCCCCGTCACCATATTGATGCCGAACCCGATCACCTCGGTGAGATAGAGTCCTTCCTTCACCGATCCGATAATCTCTTCGGGAGTCTTCACACCCGGCACCAAATAGAAATTGGTCGGCCCAACAGAGGGGCTCTCTCCGACACTCCGCGAGGCGTTCCCGGTTGACGGAAGTCCCAGTTTCTTTCCCGAGTAGGTGTCGAGGAGATAGTTCTTGAGGACTCCTCGCTCGACGATCGTGTTCTTTCGCGTAGCCACTCCCTCTCCGTCGAATGGACGCGACCCCAATCCACCGGCCATGCGTCCATCGTCGTAGACTGTGATCCTATCAGATGCGACGGCATGGCCGAGTTGATCGAGCAGAAAGGATGCCCGTTTATACAGCCCGTAGCCGGAGACGGCGCTGCACAGATTAGCCAATAGACTGCCCGCGGTCTCCTGATCGAACACGACCGGCACGCGCTTGGTCGCCACCCGCCGCGCACCCAATCGGCGGACCGCACGCCGGGCCGCTTCCTGTCCAATCGATTCCGCGGAGGCCAATCGTGCAAATTTGTGTTGAACCTCATACCACGCATCACGCTGCATTGCGCCGGTTTCGGCTTCGGTCGCAATGGGTGACACCGACAAGGAAAAACTGGAGCTCTGATACGATCCGACAAAGCCGTGACTGTTAGCCAGCACCACCCGGCCCGACGATGAATTGAACTCCGCGCCTTCTGAGTTCGTCACCCGTGAATCAGCGGAGAACGCCGCCGATTCGCCGCGCTTGGCCCAATCGATCTGAGTTTCTGTGCCAAGGACCATCTCATCATAAAGGTCGAGATCCGGCCTATCACCTGCCAACTCTGACGCCTCCGGCAACCCGGACACCGGATCTTCGACGACGGCTTTCGCCAGTGTACAGGTCTCGGATACGAGCCGGTCGAGGGATACTTTCGAAAAATCGGAGGTGGAAGTGGTTGCCGAGCGTTTCCCCACGAACACGCGCAGGCCGAGCCGTTTTTCTCGCGCCTTGGTTAATCGATCGACGGCGCCGACACGGACCTGCACCGAAAATGTTTCTCCATCCGCCACGACAATGTCGGCCTCGGTTGCACCGCATTGTTTGGCACAAGTGAGCACATCCGCCGCCAATTGGGCATAGCCGCCATTACCGGCCGCGATTGAGCGCTCTGCCCGTTCCTTGCCTACGCTGTCCATCCAAACTCCCTCGTCCCACGTCAAGTGTCAGTCGTCACCCGTCCTCCGTTTCGGCCCCTTCTCACCCGTCGAGTGACGATTGCCCGTTGACGACTGACGTGTTGATCACCCTTGCGTTCCACCCACGGTGATTTCGTCGATCTTGATGGTCGGCAGGCCGACCCCGACAGGAACCGACTGGCCGTCCTTGCCGCAGGTCCCGATGCCGTTGTCCAGCTTTAGATCGTGTCCGACCATTGACACCTTGGTGAGAATCTCGGGGCCATTACCGATCAACGTCGCCCCCTTCACCGGCTTCGTGACCTTGCCGTCCTCGATCAAATAGGCTTCGCTGGCCGAGAAGACGAATTTGCCGTTGGTGATATCGACCTGTCCGCCGCCGAATGACACGGCGTAGAGCCCCCTCTTGACGGAACGAATGATGTCCTGCGGGTCCGACTCTCCGGCCAACATGAAGGTATTCGTCATGCGGGGTAACACCACACTCTGATAGCTCTCACGCCGGCCATTGCCTGTCAGGGCGATACCCATGAGACGCGCGTTTAACTTGTCGGTGATGTAGCCGCGGAGAATGCCGTTTTCGATCAGGGTCGTGCAGCCGGTGGGCGTGCCCTCGTCGTCCATGTTCAGGGACCCGCGTCGAAAGGGCAGTGTCCCATCGTCCACGATCGTACACACATCAGACGCCACGCGTTTTCCGATTAAGTTCGAAAAGGCAGAGGTTTTCTTCCGGTTGAAATCCGCCTCGAGCCCATGGCCGATCGCTTCGTGCAGGAGAATGCCGGGCCAGCCTCCGGCCAACACCACCGGCATGGCACCGGCAGGCGCATCAACGGCAGACAGATTGAGGATCGCCTCACGCGCGGCTTCCCGCGCATAGTCCAGATGGCGGTTGTTCTCACGATAAAATTCGAAGCCGACGCGCCCGCCCCCGCCGAAGCTCCCGACCTGGCGATTGCCGTTCTCTTCGGCAATGCAGGTGATTTGCAGACGAGACAGCGGCTGCACGTCACCAACCAGGGTCCCATCCGACGTCGCCACCGCCACAATTTTATATTCCGTGTTGAAGGACGCCATGACGTTCTTAATCCGGGGATCATAGCGTCTCGCTTCGGCGTCGATTTCGTTTAGCAGCGAGACCCGCTCGGGCGTGGCCACATCGGCCTTGGCCCGCTCGATTGGGTACAGGTCCCTCGTCGGCCGCCTCTGCGCAGGTACCGGCACCGCCCGATCTCCTTTGGGCGAATGCGCGATGTACCGAGCCGTGTCCGCCGCGAGTTCCAAATCTTTTTTCGTCAGCTCGTCGGAGTAGGCAAAGCCGGTCTTTTCACCCGCCGTCGCCCGGACCCCGACACCTTGCGAAATGCTCTTGGCGGCGCGTTTGACAAGCCCCTCTTCCATCGACACCGACTCCGACACCCGGGACTCGAAGTAGAGGTCCGCGTAATCCACATCGCGTACGTTGAGCCGATCCAGCGCATGCTGCGCTTCGAGCTCCGTGATTCCGAAGGTGGCCAATTGACCGTGATCCGTCATACGTTGCACTTTCTCCACGAACACCAGGCGCTGCGAAGTATAGCCCATTCATTTCCGCAGCCGCAATGTGATGATCTGGGCGTGTCCTCGAAGCACGCCGTTCTCCAGGAATCGTTTGACATTCCCTACCCTCACCAGTAGACTTCTTTTCATCCATACCTTCGATTCGACTAGTGACAAGGAACGCGCTCAAGAGTCCATGACGCACCGGCTTGCCTCAAACCTCGACCAACTCTCAGAGCATGAACTGACCGCTAAGCTGGAGCCGGAGCTCTTGCCCAAACATGTCGCGGTCATCATGGACGGCAACGGGCGATGGGCGGAACTCCGCGGGCTTCCTCGCATCGCGGGGCATCGGGAAGGCATCAACTCCGTCCGGGAAATGATTTCACAGTGCCTGGAGCTCGGCATCCAGGCCCTGACGATCTACGCATTTTCCCAGGAAAATTGGAACCGCCCGACACAGGAAATCAGCGCTTTGATGGGCCTCCTGGAACACTATCTTTCCACTGAGCGAGCCAGTTTGATCGAGCAGCGCGTTCGCTTCCAGGCCATCGGTCGGCTCGAGCCGTTACCCCGGTCGGCCCAACATTGGGTGCGTACCACCGAACACGAGACGGCCCATTGCGACAGAATGGTCCTCACCGTCGCGCTCAGCTACAGCGGCCGCGCGGAGATCGCCGATGCCGTCAAGGAGCTGGTGGCCGATGTCCGCGCCGGCGTCATCCAACCGGACCGGATCGATGAAACCTTGCTCCAACAATACCTGTACACCCATCCCCTTCCCGACCCAGACCTGCTCATTCGGACCAGCGGGGAAACACGCATCAGCAATTTTCTCCTCTGGCAACTGGCCTATACGGAACTGTGTTTCACCCCGACACTCTGGCCGGACTTCCGCCGGCGTGAGTTTCTGCTGGCCCTCTTGGAATATCAAAAACGGGAGCGCCGCTTCGGCCGGGTTCTGAGCGTGGTCTCATCATAATCTCTGTGGAAGCCTCCCCTGTTACTGATATGTCACAACACACACCCCGACGCTTGTGACGACCCTCTCGACCGGCACCCGACGCTTCGACCTCAGGCGTGTCTATACCGCAGCCTTGCTGATTCCAGGCGTCTACGTCATCATCCGCTACCTTCCTCCCTGGGCCTTAACGCTTCTCCTGATGGTCGGCGGAGGGCTGGCCTTGCTGGAGCTGTACCGTATCAGCTTTCAATCCCGCCCCAACCATGCACTTGTCGGCACCGGATTGGCGCTCTCCGCGCTTGTATTGGCCCGGCATCACCTGTCCTATGACCTGACGGATCTGCTCGCTGTTGGATTACTGACTCTACCGATCGCTCTCTTGCTGTCACCCGGCCCGGCTGAGCGCCGCATAAAGGATACGGCTATCACCGCGTTCGGCATTATTTACGTCGGCCTGACATTGAGTACCGTGGCATCCGCTCGCTTGCTGTCCGGCGGCGAGTGGCTCGTGCTGTTCCTTGCGCTCATCACCTGGGCGGCAGATACAGGCGCCTATTACGCCGGCACGCTCTGGGGCAAGCACCTGCTCGCGCCGAGGATCAGCCCGAAGAAAACGGTCGAGGGCCTGTTGGGAGGCATTGGGCTGGCCGTTGCTGCCGCCCTCTTGGCCCAAGCCTGGTTCATCCCGCAGTTGCAGCCGATGGACACAGTGATTCTCGGCGTGGTACTGACTGTGGCTGGGCTGTTCGGCGATCTCTGGGAATCGGCTATCAAGCGCCGCGTAGGGGTCAAGGACTCCGGAAGCATCTTACCGGGCCACGGAGGGATGTTGGACCGAATCGACAGTCTCTTGTTCACCGCCCCTGCCTTCTACTACTATGTCACCTGGGTTTGCGGTATCGCACCGTCCCCCTAACGAGGAGAGAATATGAAGTCCATCATTGTCCTGGGTTCGACCGGATCGATCGGCACCAATACGCTCGATATCGTCCAGCGATTTCCCGAGGAATTTCGAGTCGTCGGGCTGACGGCCGGCGGCAACGTCGACAAACTTGAAGCACAGATCCGTTCGTTCAAACCCAAGGCCGTTGCCGTCTCAACCGAATCGTCCGCGACCACACTCCGGACACGGTGCGCAGGCCTTCCGGTTGACATCCTGTCCGGAGAGGATGGCATCGCTCAGGTGGCTGCGATGCCCGGAGCCGAACTCGTCATTTCCGCCATCGTTGGAGCCGCCGGCCTCGTCCCAACCTTGGCCGCCATCCGCAGCGGGAAGCATATCGCGCTGGCCAATAAAGAACCCATGGTCATGGCCGGCAAGTTAATGCAGGACGAAGCTCATAAACACGGGGTCCGGATTTTTCCCGTCGATAGCGAGCACAGCGCGATTTTCCAATCCTTAGAAGGCCATCGACTTGAGGACGTCCGACGGCTGATTCTAACGGCGTCCGGCGGCGCCCTCTGGACGCTCACGAAAGAACAGCTGCACTCCGTGACACCGGAGCGCGCGCTCCAACATCCGAATTGGAAGATGGGTTCGAAGATCACCATCGACTCGGCTACCTTGATGAACAAAGGCCTGGAAGTGGTCGAAGCCCGCTGGCTGTTCGGCATCTCCGAGTCCCGCATCGACGTCCTCGTGCACCGGGAGAGTATTATTCACTCCTTGGTCGAATACGAAGACCGGTCGATGATCGCCCAGCTCGGGTTACCCGACATGCGAACGCCTATTTCGTACGCCATGCGGTATCCGGAACGGATGCCGCTGGATTTGCCGTCGCTGGATCTGACCGAGGTAGGCAAACTGACATTTGCTAAGCCCGACCATGACCGATTCCCCTGCCTCAACCTCGGCTACGAATCGCTTCGAGTCGGCGGTACTATGCCGGCCGCTATGAATGCTGCCAACGAAGTCGCCGTCGAGGCGTTCCTCAACGGCGGCGTTCGTTTCATTGAGATCGCCGACGTCATCCGCAGCACGATGGAGGCCCACGCGCAGCGGGAGATTGCCGGACTCGATGATGCGCTGGAAGCGGATCGCTGGGCGAGAGAGAAGGCCGAATCGTTGGTCCACGCCTTACCGCGCTGACGAGTTTGATTTTGAATTCCGGCCGATCAATGTTAGAGTGAACTCCGGCACTTTTAACAGGAGATCGTGACGATGTCCTCCGTCTTCGCCTGGTCCCCCGACACCCTCTGGCTGTTGATGCAAAAAGCCGGATGGTTCCTCCTCATGATAGGGATTCTCATCGCGTTCCACGAGCTCGGCCATTTTCTCGCTGCTCGCTGGGTTGGCGTAAAAGTCCTGAAATTTTCGCTTGGCTTCGGTCCCAAGCTGATGGGCCGCCAGGTTGGAGAAACCGAGTACTTGCTCTCCGCCGTGCCGCTGGGAGGCTATGTCAAACTGTTCGGCGAAGAAGAGACCGAAGCGACGACACCGGAAGATCGCAAACGCTCCTTCGTTCATCAAGGGGTATGGGGGAAGGTGCTCATCGTCGCGGCAGGACCTGGCTTCAACTTCATTCTCGCCTACCTGATATTTAGTACTTGGCTCGCCTTCGGAGGCGGTTTACCGACATCAGCGATCGGTTCTTTGATGCCGGACATTGAAGCACTTCGTCCGGATTCACCAGGGTACGTGGCTGGATTGCGAGTAGGAGACCGTGTTCTTCGGATTAATCAAAAAGAAGTGACGATTCGCAATGAAGTGTTCGACATCATCGAAAAGAGTCAAGGACTGCCTCTTGCCGTAGAGGTCCGCCGAAACGCTGAGGTGCTGACGTTCGAGGTGACCCCTCGAGCCATCGCTCACAGCGGGACGAGCCTCAAAGACCCACGCTACTCGATTGGGATCGAGGAACCTGCGCCGGTCATTATGGAACTCACCCCCAAGTATCCTGCAGCTGAAGCGGGGATTCGGGAAGGCGACCGGATTGAAGCCATCAATGGAGAACCCATCTATACCTGGGTTCAGATGACCAAGCTCATACGAGACAACCCGAAGAAACCATTGCAGCTCGATATCAACCGGAATGGGCAACGCATCACCTTACAGATTACCCCGCGCCTTGAACAAGAAACGGTCGATGGGAATGTACGGGAGATCGGACGGATCGGGGCCGGTCCCGGCCAAACTTTATTGCATTCATCAACGCCTCTTCTCGCAGTCACTGACGGCCTTAAGGCCACATGGTCATGGACGGAGTTCACCGTCGCCTCCCTCTACAAACTGATTACGGGAGACATCTCGCGAAAGAACATCGGCGGCCCTCTCATGATCGCCAACGTGTCTGGAGAAGCGGCAGAGAAGGGCGCCTCAAGTTACATCTTCTTAATCGCATTGCTCAGCATCAACCTCGGCGTGCTCAATCTGCTGCCCATTCCCATCCTCGATGGAGGCCACTTGCTCTTTTTCTTGATTGAAGGCATCCTGCGCAAGCCGATCGGCGAACGCCAGCGGGAATTCGCACAGCAGGCGGGGCTGGTCCTGCTGGTCGGTGTCATGATCTTTGCCTTCTGGAACGACCTGGAGCGTATGTTCTCCCGCTAAGCGTCCATGAAAACCACCCAGCTGCTCATTCCCACCCTGCGGGAAGATCCCGGTGAGGCGGAGACCGTCAGCCACCGCCTTATGTTGCGCGCCGGGCTGATCCGGAAAACGGCGGCCGGTATCTATACCTATCTCCCGCTCGGCCTGCGGGTCATCCGCAAGATCGAACAGATCATCCGTGAGGAGATGAACCGAGCCGGGGCGCAAGAGTTGTTAATGCCCATCGCCTCCCCCGCGGAATTATGGAAAGAAACGGGCCGCTGGGAGTATTACGGTAAAGAGCTGCTGCGCTTCAAGGACCGTCACGAGCGGGACTTCTGTCTCGGTCCGACGCATGAAGAGGTCATTACCGACCTTTTCAGGCGCGAGGTCCGCTCGTATCGCCAGCTGCCGTTGAATTTCTATCAAATCCAGACGAAGTTTCGTGATGAAATCCGCCCCCGCTTCGGCCTCATGCGCGGACGCGAGTTCATCATGAAAGACGCTTACAGTTTCGATGCCGATGACGCCGGCGCCAAAATCAGCTACCAAAAGATGTACGACGCCTACACCAGGATCTTCACGCGATGCGGCCTTACATTCCGCGCGGTTGAAGCGGATACGGGCCTGATCGGCGGTGACGTCTCGCACGAATTCATGGTCCTGGCCGAAACCGGGGAAGCGACCGTGGTCTATAGCGACCAGGGGTCCTACGCCGCGAACCTCGAACGAGCCGAAGTCCTTCCTCCTTCGGAGCTTAGCGATGTTCCGCTTCGCCCATTGACTCCCGTGGCAACCCCGCAATGCCGGACGGTGGAAGAAGTCACGGCGTTCCTAACAATCTCTCCCCGGCAGTTGGTCAAAACGCTCCTGTATCGTGCGGACAAAGACACCGTCGCTGTCCTTATTCGCGGAGATCACGATCTCAATGAGGTCAAACTGGCCAGGCTGCTGCGCGTCACGGAGGTCCAGCTGGCCGATCCGGACACTGTATCTCGCCTGACCGGCGCGCCCGTTGGATTCGCAGGCCCGATCGGCCTGAGGGGTGTACGCATCTTGGCGGACCATGCCATCAAAGGATTGAGAAATGTGGTGGTGGGGGCAAACCGGGCCGACACACATTATGTCGATACTAATTGGGACCGCGATTTCACAGTGGATCAGTTCGCGGATCTTCGCAACGCACAAGCCGGCGACCCCTCGCCGCGAGGGTCTGGGCTCTTGACACTCGCCAAGGGCATCGAAGTGGGACAAGTCTTTCTCCTGGGGACAAAATACAGCAAGAGCATGAATGCTACAATCCTCGACGATCAGGGGAAAGAGCGCCTGGCCATTATGGGTTGTTACGGCATCGGAGTCGGCCGCACTGCCGCGGCGGCGATCGAACAAAACCACGATGACAAAGGTATCATTTGGCCCCTCCCGATCGCACCCTTTCACGTCCATCTCTTGCCGGTAAGCCAATCGGCCAAGACGGCCGACGCGACGGCGCGCCTCTATGCCGACCTGTCGGCGGAAGGCTTCGAAGTCTTGTGGGACGACCGCGCCGATCGCGCCGGCGTCAAATTCAATGACGCCGACCTCGTCGGAGCTCCATTCCAGATCGTCATCGGCGACAAAGGACTGGCCGACGGCGTCGTGGAATTCAAAGTCCGGCGGAGCGGAGTGAAATCTCGTGTCGCGCCGTCGGATGTCGTTGCACATCTCCGACGATTATCTGGCGAGGCCGACCTGGCGCTGCCTCAGAGCTCCACTTCCTGCGCATAACTTATTCACGGACCGTCCACTCCCTCTCATTCGGCCACCAGTGGGCCTCAGAGAAATTTGCTTTTCCTTGCCTTCCCGCACCGTTGGGCTAGACTGAAACTCGATTCTCGATATCGACACGCGTTGCGGCCTCCCTCCTGGGATGTTCAGACCGCCCGGTAACGCTGTCCACCAGACGGAGTGCGGCGAACATGCAGGCTAAACCCATCTCTCACAACCTTCAGGAGTTGCAGCTGAAGGTCGAGCATGCCGAGCATGTCAAAAAGATCATTTCTCAAATAAACGCCGCCACGAACCTCGATCAGATTCTTCTGGACCTTCATAAGGACATCCTGAGCTTGTTCGACGCCGAAGATTTAACCCTCTTTGCGTTCGACTCCGAGAAGAAAGAGATCTTTTCGAAAGTTCCTCACGTCGACTCCGTCGAAGAACTCCGCATCCCCATCACGGAACAGAGTCTCGCGGGATTCTGCGCCAAGTACCTTCGACCGGTGAACATCGTCGACGCCTACAACGCCATCGAGCTACGGACCATCCACCCTTCACTCGTCCATGACAGTGCTTACGACAAGCGCACTGGATTCAAAACCAAGCAGGTCCTGACCTATCCCATCGTCGCCGACAACAAATACCTGATGGGAGTCCTTCAACTGCTGAACAAAAAGAATGGGATTCGGTTTACGCGCAAAGATGAAGAATCGGTCGCCGAGATCACGAAGGCGCTCGGCATCGCGTTCTTCAACCTCAAGAACACCGCCAAGAAAAACCCCACGAAGTTTGACCTGTTACTGAGCAGCAACCGTCTCACTCAGAATGATCTTGACGCCGCGACTGCCGAATCTCGTAAAGGTCTCAGCGACCTTGAGAGTATCTTGATCGAGAAATACAAGGTCCCGAAAGTCGACCTTGGGAAATCGTTCGCACAATTCTATAAATGCCCCTATATCGAATACAGTGAGCGCACCCTCGTCGACATCGAACTCCTCAAGAATCTCAACGTCGATTACTTGAAGAAGAACCACTGGATGCCTCTCAAACGGGACCGGACGGCCATCGAAATCTTGACCGACGACCCAGGCAATCTCGACCGCATCCAGGACATCAAACGGACATTTCCAGGCCTCAATATCCGATTTGCCGTCAGCCTGCGCCGCGATATCGCGCAATTCCTCGGCTCCTCGACCGGGCAGTCCGACGGAGGAACGCGCAAACTCGATGAAAATGTTTCTGACATTCTCGGCGAGCTCGTCGACGAAGCCAAAGCCGAAGCGATGGAGGATGCTTCTGCACAAGGGGGACTGGACGAGAACGACAGCGCGATCGTACGTTTGGCAAATCAAATCATCGCAGATGCCTACCGGCAAAGCGCTTCGGATATTCATATCGAGCCGTATGGCGAAAAACGTGAGACCCTTGTCCGGTTCAGGGTGGATGGCGACTGTTTCGAGTACATGAAGATCCCACAGAGCTATCGGCGCGCAATCGTTTCCCGGCTCAAGATCATGGCCAATTTGGACATCGCCGAGCGGCGCAAACCTCAAGACGGCAAGATCAAATTCAAGCTCTCCGAGTCGAAAGAAATCGAGCTTCGGGTCGCGACGCTTCCTACAGCCGGTTACAACGAAGACGTGGTGATGCGTATCCTGGCCGCCAGCGAGCCGCTGCCGCTCGACAAGATGGGCTTTTCCGATCGGAACCTCAAGGTGCTCAGGGACATTTCTCAGAAGCCCTACGGCATTATCCTCTGCGTGGGACCGACCGGATCGGGGAAGACGACCACTCTGCACTCAGTCCTCGGCAACATCAATACACCCGACATCAAGATCTGGACGGCGGAAGATCCGGTCGAAATCACGCAATACGGCCTCCGCCAGGTGCAAGTTCAGCCCAAAATCGGGGTGACGTTTGCTGCTGCCATGCGCGCCTTTCTTCGTGCCGACCCGGATGTGATCATGGTCGGCGAAATGCGAGATAAAGAGACGGCTGACACGGGCATCGAAGCGTCGCTCACGGGACACCTGGTGCTCAGCACCTTGCACACCAATAGCGCAGTCGAAACGATCACCCGCCTGCTCGATATGGGCTGCGACCCTTTCAGCTTTGCTGACGCGATGCTCGGCGTGCTGGCGCAGCGCCTGGCCCGGCGTATATGCAAGGACTGCAAGGAACAATATGCCGGAACCAAGGAAGAGTACGAAGAACTCCGCCTGGGCTATGGGCCAGACCGGTGGGACAAACTCGGCATCAAACCGGACAACACATTCAGACTCTTCAGAGGCAAAGGCTGCGAGGTCTGTAATCGTACAGGATTCAAGGGACGCGTCGCCTTGCACGAACTCCTGCTAGGCTCGGACCAGATCAAGCGGATGGTGCAGCAGAAAGCTCGCACGGAAGACATGCTCAAGGTCGCACTCGATGAGGGCATGACCACTCTTGTTCAAGACGGAATTGAAAAGGTTCTTCAGGGCCACACTACCTTCAAAGAAGTCAAGGCCGTCGCGATCAAGTAAGTCCGGGAAGATCCGCGTTCTCTTCCCAGGATGTTCCCGACCGGCAAGCTGTTTCTGCCCACGGCTTCTTCAAACCCTAAATCCCCTTCCTCTCATGCACACGATTCGGTAGAATCTCCCTGCCACTCACACGCTTACAAAGAGAGCTCACCATGCATTACCTCCGTCTGGTTGCCAGCACGACCCTCTTGCTCTTATCAGGCTGCGAAACCACCGACAAGACACTCTCGACCGCGGAGCGCATGCTCCGCTCGACGACGGGACGCACGGTAATCGACCTTGCGCAAGGGAAAGATCCCAAACAAATCCTCAAAGAACGTGCCGAGGTGTACCAGCGCAACCCCGAGGCGGCGATACGGGACTTGCGGGCCATCCAACGTGATTTTGAAACCCTGATGGCGGCCTTGACGGGAAAAGTCCGGAATACCTGGGGCGAGAAGGAAATCAAGATCCCTGAACGGAAACGCTATGTGAAATACACGCAGAACTACATGAGCCGAGCCATCGTCGATTTCGACAGAGGTACCGTGCATGTCGAAACACTTGACGACAAACAGCCGAAGGACAGTTTGAAGAACGCCATCGTCACAACGCTCCTGACGCCCAATGATCCCCGGGCCGTCGATCTCTTTTCCGACAAGGGCGTCTCCCTCACGGGCGACAATGATCCGTATCTCCTGGGACTCGTCACAGACCAGCAAGGCAAGGCCATTAGAACACCGGAGAGTGCTGATCGATTTGCCGGCTACCTGATCGAACAGCAGGCCAAAACACGCATCGTCGATTTGAACGGAGCCTCAAAGACCGCGCTATATACCACCATTCCGATGGTTGCCAATTTCAGCAATCGGCAGGCAGAGAAGTACCGGCCCGTCGTCACAAGATTTGCCGAGCACTACAAGATCAGCCCAAGTCTTGTCTTTGCCGTAATCAGAACCGAGAGCAACTTCAATCCCTTCGCGGTGAGCTCCGCTCCAGCCTACGGTTTGATGCAACTTGTCCCAACCAGCGGAGGCCGTGATGCCTATCGCAAGGCTAAAGGCCAAGACACGGTACCTTCACGCGACTACTTGTTCGACCCTGAAAACAACATCGAGCTGGGCGTCGCCTATCTTCACGTCCTCTCGTATGACCAGTTGGAGCAAATCGAGAACCAGGTCTCGCGCGAGTACTGCGTGATTTCCGCGTACAACACCGGTTCGCGCAACATGTACAAGGCATTTTCCTCCGACACAGTGGATGCGGTGAACCGGATTAATGGGCTGGAGCCCCCTGCCGTCTACGATCGATTGCGCGCCAACCTCCCCTATCAGGAAACCCGGGACTATCTGACCAAGGTCGTGACCTCTCGCAAGCAATTCATCTCGTCAGCAGAAAGCTCACCCTGAAACACCAGGGCTCGGATTACTTAAACGGCGAGAATGGCCCAGAGGTTTCGGCCAGAGAAAATCTATCCAGCTGCAGAAGTCAGGGTGCAGAAACAGCAGGAGGCATCGTGAGTCGATCCACAAAATTCTGAAGGCGCGTATCAGCTGGCGACGACACACCTTGAAATTCTATGCCGTAGGTCTGTCCCTTGCCCCACCGCACGGTCGCAAGCTCGATGAAGGTCGACATCGCCTGATTGGGCAGGCGCAGATTGATGGCGATTCGATCGCCCGGACTGATCAGCACCTGGGTCATCACCCGCGCGCCTTTCGCCGATACATCATACACAACGCCCAAGCCTCCCTCGTCAGAAGTCAACCATCGTTTTAATCCGACCAGAGCGAGAGAACACGGGAATGGCTCCACCACACGGACGCGTGGATGCTGGCGCACCTGCTCGAAGGTCGGAGTCTGGACGATACGTTGCTCAGAGACCTCCATCTTGCCTTAGTCCTTTCTCCTGGTCGTGAGGGCCATATACTTATTCAGCCGGCTCAGAGAAGCTGGAGAGATCTTTCGGAAGGCAAGCCCGTAAACTTGGTCTTTGGTCCACCGGACGGTCGCGGCGGTAATCCTGGCCGGGGCAAGCTGTTTCGGCAACCGCAGTGTAAGCCCCACCACATCCCCGGGCTTCATCTCGGCTTCGGTGCTCACACGGACGCCGCGCAAGGAAAGGTCGTAGACGACACCGACGCCTTCGTCCGGAACGCGAAGCCACCCACCGATGTTGGACTCCAATCGGGTGAGCGTACAGCTGAACGGCGTGGAGATCCTGACTCTGGGATGGCGACGAAACTTATTGAGAATGGATCCGTGATGATGCGTTGTCTGCATGCGAACCCGACCTCGTGAGCATCACTGTACCTCACAAAGCCTGGTTCGCGTACCGATTTTGGATTTTATGCACCTATCGCTGGTGGACACTGCGACCGGATCGGCCGGCTGATGCGTCCCCGTAGTGCGGACGCCGCGCAGCGGACCGATGGTGGACCGCAGACGCTCGTTCACCTCTACTCGATGCACTGTCTCGCGCATGATCCCGAATTGGAGGCGTTGGATCACCACTGCCAGGGGCAAGTGGAACCGCGTGTCCCAGGAGACGCTCGATGTCCCTGAGTTGGTCCCGGTCATCTCTTGTAACAAAACTAGTCGCCCGCCCGGTGGCCTTCATCCTGGCCGTTCGTCCGATTCTATGCACATAATCTTCTGGACAGTTAGGCAGGTCAAAATTGATCACATGGCCGATGTTCGCCACATCGATCCCACGGGCAGCAATGTCCGTTGCCACCAACACGCGGAACGTCCCTCGTTTAAACCCCTCGAGGGCGGAACGCCGTTGCGATAAACTTCGATCCCCGTGCAGTACGGCCACTCGATGTCCTGCCCCTCCCAGCATACGCCCCAATCGGTCGGCGCGATGTTTCGTCCTGGTAAAGACCAGTGCCGTGTCTTTGTCGGCACCCAGTAACGCTAGGAGGAGATCGGCTTTGGCCTCGTGCGAAGTATGATGGATTGCCTGCGTAATGCCGTCGGCCGTTGTAGCGGGTGGGGTCACCATCACGCGCACAGGGTCGTTGACGCTTGCCTGGACCAACCGTGCCAGGTCTCCTGGCAATGTGGCTGAAAACAGCAACGTTTGTCGCTCTTCCGGCAGCGCATCGAGAATCTGATTGATTTGTGGCGCGAATCCCATATCCAGCATCCGGTCTGCCTCGTCCAGCACCAGAATTTTTATAGCGGACAACAGAATCGTGCCATTCCACATGTGATCCAACAACCGGCCGGGAGTCGCCACCAGCACATCTGGTTGTTGCCGCAAGCCTCGCACTTGCGCCTGCATATCCGCGCCTCCCACAATCAGGGTCGCCGACACGCGTCGGCTTCGTCCGAGCTTTTCAATCGTCGTCAGAATCTGCAGCGCCAATTCTCGCGTGGGAGCCAAGATCAACGCTTGCGGCTTCCCCTTTGGGAGGGTCGCAAGCCGCTCGATCATCGGAATGACGAACGCGGCGGTTTTTCCGGTTCCGGTTTGCGCGCAGCCGATTACGTCACGGCCGGCGAGAGCCGGAGGAATCGCTTGCACTTGGATGGGAGTCGGCGCGGTAAGTCCTGCGGCCGTTAGATCCCGTAAGAGAGTCTCGGACAAGCCGAGGGTATGAAAATGACTATGAACAGACGTATCCACTAAACTATCCTTTCAGTTTGATCGCATTAAGACGGGATCAGAGAACCGAGGGGAGAAACAACCGGGAAGGGTGCCACTCCGAACTGGACCTGGTCGCGATGCGATCGCGAAGTCCGTTATGATTGAAGCATCGTCTTCGCCGGACCACTACGAAGCAAATGTGGTTACACCATACAGCACGCGGGAGCCGGCGTCAACCTATCGATAGAATCCATCCAAAGCCATACCTTCGCTCAATAGCGGCCCTTTGGCACCAGCATGACAGAAGTGAACTCCGTGCCCAGGCGATGAAACTCTTCGATGGTCAGGTCTGGATAGAGCACTCCACTACCCGTTGAGCTCGATCGCATTATGAGGGGATCAGAGAACCGAGGGGAGAAACAACCGGGATAAGCGCACTCCGAACCGGACCTGGTCACGATGCGATCGCAAAATCCGTTATCATTCAACCATGTCGTCCGCGGGACCACGACGAACGACTTGCGGGCACACCTTACAGAACAGACAGCGTCACAACCCTGACATCAACCGGTCTTCGTTCATCCGACTGATCTCGGACACACTGCATGCCAACCAGCACACGGGCTACAATTTCGTTCGAGTGGCTGAGGCAGCAGCCGCAGCAAGATGTTCCTGAATCACAGTATGCGTGGCATCCACTCCCGCTAACCGCATCCTCGCCATTGATAGGACAATCGCGTGTCGGCGGTCGAGGAGGTCCTGATCGACGATCGCCTGACCCAGTATCGGCTGTAGCCATCGTGCGTCATCTAGTCCCATGATGACTTGTCCATCTTCTTCGGCAAGATTCTCTGCAGGTGAAATAGATATCGTCCCATTCGCGGCCAAGAACAATAAACCAGCAGCGGCGATCGTGGTACAAAACCCTATTACCACGACCATGTCAATCAACTCATATCGTCGTCGCATACTTGCTTCCTTCCAGGCCACTCTCACGCGGTGCTTGGCAAGGAGTCTATTCTCCTTCGCCCCCAACCCCTCATCCATACGTGCTGCGACAAGCCGCGTTACAGCGTCTTCTCTTGAACCGGTCTCTTCCCAGGCGCTTTCTCTTCGGTCAGTAACACCTCTCCTGAAACGGCATCGACATAGACCGCCGTAATCGATTCCTCAGCGGTCAGGATCTCGACATTCCATACAGTCTTGTCCCCCCGCTTCTCCAGTTCTGCTTGAATGGCCTGCCCTGCGGTGCTTGCCAACGCCGTCTCTACGGCTCCCCCGATCGTGATCTTGGTGGAGGTCACCATGGCGACAACTTCCCCTCCCTTGAATTTCCCCTTATCAGCGCTCCAGACCATTTCACCGACAATCCCTGCCAAGCCAATTACCATCACCGCAATCAATATTGCTCGCCATGTCGTAAAGCTTTTGTTCGTCATGACTGCCTCCATTGGGCATGGCTTGCGATAGAAGAACAGACCGCAAGCCTCCCGTTATAATTGAGCCACTCCCACACCAGCGCCGATTCTCAATCGCTGGACAGCATTACCAATCACTAAATCGGACTCCCTGCCCCCGTTGACTCGTTCCCTCGTCTGCAACCTTCCGATTTCCTGGCGACCACACCGAGAGTTACCACTACTGGCCTATTTCTTTGGTATCAGCACGCCCTCTCTTTGAGGCTGTCCAACCGCCTGTTTTGATGGGGCGACAGCTTGAGGCTCCAGTATCGCGGTATGCTTGGGATCAATTGGCACCGTTCCCATGGTGATATCTCCGGATCTCGCCGCCTCCTCCATAGACTGGCTATAAGTCAAGTTCTTCCGGCCCGTATCGTTTGCAAATTCTCCCCTTGACGGATACCCGGGATGCTGAGGCAGCAATGCAGGATTCGCCAGCGCAAATACGGGCATCCCTGCACACACGAATCCTAAGATGGCAATTATGGTGAATCTCATAATAAATACCTCCTCTTTGTTGAACTCGCCTCCACCACTCTGACCGATGGCCACCCCGACCAGCGACCGGAAAATCACCGCATCGGGGGCCCAACGGACTGACCTCCGAGCGAACCAGCCATCGGAGACCTCTCAAGCCTGTCTCAACTTCACTGGCACTCTGGCATTGAAGCGGCGGAGACTGGGGAATCGATCGCGCTAGGAAGGAAGCAGGAAGCGCAAGGGATGGGACAGTCAGCGAAACTGGAACGTCAGAGCTTGCATCAACACGCCCATGCTAGCCCACAACTTTCATGGCATCTACAAACCGAGGAACACGCGCCCTTTCATCTTTCATAACCATCGCTTCTTCCATCTGGAGAGTCGCATCCTCCTCTCACAGCTCACTCTACCCGGCTTTACCGTAATTAGTCAAGCACTGTTTTTTCATGCGAACATTGTGCTCATATTATTAACCATTTCTGGTTAATCTCTGAAGGCAGGCACCGCTTCTCCTGCCCCCCCCACATGCGCTGCGCCGGGAGTTCCTGATCGATGATGCACATTTACGGCAGGCCCCATTTAGCGGACACGCATCCACCGGATACCGGCGTTATTTCTTTTTTCCGCAAATTTCCACCGTCGCTTCCACTCGGCCGTCTCTTGGACTGATCATAAGGAACATCCCTTTGTGTTCCGGTGATCTCTTAAAGAACGTGGCGTAGTCCTCATCGTATCGGCGTTCCGTGATCGTAGTTTCACCGCTCTTGCGGTCGTACAGAGTTTCAAGGACGAATGCGGCGACGGTCTGCGTGCCGTTAGCCCGCACATTACTTGAGACTCGCCAGTAGACGTTCTCTGGATCGAATATCCTTTTCGATTCTTCCAGGATGGCGTTAGAACAAAGCTTCGTACCTTTGGCCACCTCGACAAACTCGCCTCTATCCACGAATTGCGCGAAACCGGCCAGGGGATATCCGATAACGATTGCAAGAACCCACAGGTACAGAAACATGTGATCTTCCTTCCAGAAGCGGTGTGGAGTCATTCGTGTCTGATCTAGATAGACCTCAAGGGAACGGGCTAAGACACCTATTCAAGTCCTCAATCCACCGAGGATCCCCCCCCTTTAAGTGGACACCGGCTACAGAGGAGATGAGACGAAACCTCCCCTGCATTATCCAAGAGAAGAATTCCCGGCACTTGTTCCTGCTCTTAGCTCTCCCAGTTCGCCCGGAGCAGGTCTTCATTTTCCTCATAGTGGCAGGTCAATGTGCCGCGATACGCGTGATGCAACGCCTCGCCGATATGCCGCGCCAGATGGGGATCGGTCGTGGTGATGACCACCCCTCGAGGTGCTTCGGTTTGGTCCTCGATCTTGATAATTCGAGCCAGCGGATGTTCGGCCTTCAGACGAGCCTCTTCATTCCGGGCAAGCCCGAGCACCTGATCCCGATGCTTGACAACGATCTCACCGGTCAGCAGCAGCACCCCGCTCGGCGCGTGGTCCCGGATCCGTTCGCAGGCAGGACACATCACCTCCTGACTGTCCGACGGGACAGGGCCCCACACCCACCGCCCCTTGTGATACACCGCCTGGCACTCACGACAGACCGACGGCCCCCGGAGTTTGCCCTTGGCTTTGTACTGGTCGTGCTTTCGGGCTCGAACCGATCGATCTTTCTTGTCCCGGGGATGATGTAGCGTCGACATGCTTCTTCACTCCCTCGCATGTAACATATATCAAAAGTCTGACTGGAAAAGCCCCCTCCTCCATTCCTCAATTAGGCCGGCTTCGCGAATCCTCCTCGTCATACTGAATCGTAAATCTGCATATTGAGTGCCATTCGGCAATGAACGTGCGGTGTGCGCACATCTATGGAAACTATGAGATGAACAGTGGCAGCCTACTCTGCTGTACGGATCACCTCACGGAATACTGTGGCGCCATAGACCAGGGGGAAGCGGACATCTTGTTCCCTAATGCCACAATCTAGTGCGTGGCGATAGGACTAATCTTAAACATCTGACTGATGACCCTTGCCTATGAAGATGACACATCGTGACGAGCCGAAACATCCGGTTGCTTGGCAAGAAATGGATACCCCCGGATATCTTCTACTCGAGCATACCGTCGGATCTACGCACCGGCACTCGGTCATCCGGCCTTCCGGATCTCGATCACATTACCGGCTTCGTTGAGTTCGATGGTAATCGGCGTCCCCTCTTTCATCCCGGAGAGTTTGCTGTCTCCGTGCTGTACCGCAAATGTCCGTTCCCCTTCCGGCGTCATGAGCTTGATCTCTTGCAAATCCCCAGAAACAGAGGTCAGTTTGCCGGTGATGAAGCGATGCACCCCCTCTTTCCCTTTCGCATGGTGGTCGACCGCAACATTATCGCTGCTGACCCAGAGCATCAGTTTGTCGCCGACTTTGACGTCATGCGGAGCCGTCTTGGTAGTTACACTGTAGCGGCCCCCGGATGTCTGCACGAATACCAGCCCGGATTTGATGTCCGCCACCACACCCTCCAACTTGATCCGAAAACCAGGGTCAATATGAGGCCTCAGGGCAATGGCCAGTTCCAATTCCAGCTGGCGGTGTACATCGATGACTTCACCCTTGTCATTCAACTGCACAGTGATCGGGCTCCCTTCCGCAAAGCTCCCGAACTTGGATCGATTCCGTTTCACGATGAAGTCCTTCTTGCCCTCCGGAGTCCAGAGGGTAATCGCTTCCTGATTCCCGGATGTGTATGTCAGATTGCCTCTCACCCAACGGTGGTGGGGCCGTGCCGCTCCTTTGGGATAGGCATCGATGACCACATTGTTTTCATTCACCCAGACGGTAATCCCATCGCCGACCTTGGCCTCGCTCAGCGCATCAGACTGGATAGTCATGGAGCCCCAAGACGTGGTAACCATGATGAGACCAGACCGCATCTGGGAGATCACCCCGTTTACTTTCGTCGTCCAAATCTGGTCATCGGCATGCACCTGAGTCGCCGTGACAGCGAGGAGACAGGCCGCGGCCAAGAAACGCTGGGCAGTAGCTGTTCGTAAGAATGTGGCCATATGAGGCTCCTCTTTCGAAGAATGAGCTGTCCCTCTGCAATCAATCGTTCGCAGGCACTGTCGAACACCGGCCGCAAAGAGAGTCGAACTGATCGGCAATACCTTCGCGCATGTTGACACGCAGGTATCACAGAACACTCGCGTTAGATGTGGATTGACTCTACTCTAAGGACGATTTGCGGTCTGGTCAGAATTGCTCAGTTTGCGAGGAGGCACCGGTTTCCCTGTGCCGAGGACGATCCTTCTCATCATCGCCCGTCATACGGCCCACGTTCTGCCATGGCCTACGCTAAGGCCTAGTGCCCCAAAGGGGCACAGAGCACTCCTGTTTCGATGACCTTTCGCCAATACCGAAGGCGACTTTTCTCACTCTTCACCTGAAGTGCCAAGGCCAATCCAGGCTCGCAGAAGATCGTGCCGCGTCACGGAGTAGGCAACCCTCCCGTCCTTCTTTACGGGGAGATTATGCAGGTGCCTCTCCTCCATCGTCTTGACAGCTTCTTCGATCGTGGTTTCAGCTGTGACGCTGATTCGCTCGCGAACCATGATATCTTCCGCCGTCAGCTTGGAGAGATCTTTGCCGGCTTCCAGCGAGCGGAGGACGTCAAATTCGCTGATGAAGCCAATAAACTCGTTGCGGTCATCAACCACAGGCGCGCCGGGTGTATGAGTGGACAATAATTCCAGAGCCACGAGCATTCCATTTTGGCCCGCGCGTAAGATGAGGGTATTGGTCCCTCTGATCTGCCCCACGGTTCGTAATCCTCCGGCCGGAACCCCGGGTAATTCCCACTTCGTCATCTTCTCTTGTTTGAGCATCTGACTCTCCTTTCTATTTCACCATATCTCATGGTGACTGAATAATTACTCATCGCAGAAGCGAAAACCATGCCAATTCAACCAGCCGAGAATTCAGACGGTTGAGAGAACCAAGAGCATCGAGAGCACTGCGGCCTGAGGTGAAACTCCCCATCGAGCGGAGCATTGACGGAGAAATATTGCCACAATGGCGTATCTCGGCTCTTCCCACACGGATCATCCGAGTACGACGCGAATGTGGTGCCCGCCAACTTTGGCAAGGGGGATATGGTCGCGGGTGCTCAATGGCTTGCCATCAAGTTCCGCCGAGGCCACCCCGCGATTCATATGGCGTGGATTTTCCACCGCGATGTCATAGACCGCCGAATGATACCGGAACCGAATCGAGTACCCAGGCCAGTGACGCGGGATGCACGGATCGATGCAGAGCGTCTCGCCGCGCAAGCGGAAACCGAGTATCCATTCCATACCGGCCCGGTAGAGCCAACCCGCCGCACCGCTGTACCAGGTCCATCCGCCGCGTCCGACATGCGGTGGCTCGGCGTACACGTCGCCGGCTACGACGTAGGGCTCGACTTTGTAACGCTGGACATTCGCTCGCGAGGAGACCCGATGAACAGGATTCAACATACGGAACAACTCGCCGGCCTTGTCCCCTTCACCCAGCGCCGCGAACGCCAGCACGGTCCACACGGCGGCATGGGTATATTGACCGCCGTTTTCTCGAATGCCCGGGACGTACCCTTTGATATAGCCGGGATCATTCGGCATCTGATCAAACGGTGGTGTCAACAGACGGATCAGCCCGTCCCGCCGGTTCACAAGATGCCGTTCCACCCCGGCCATGGCGCGCACGCCGCGGTCCGGATCTGCACCTCCGCTGATCACCCCCCAGGACTGAGCAATCGAATCGATGCGGCATTCCGGATCTGCAGCGGAACCGAGCGGCGTCCCATCATCGAAGTACGCGCGGCGATACCATTCTCCGTCCCACCCGTCCCGCTCGATTGCGGCCTTCAACGCACTCACATGGAGCCGCCACATTTCAGCACGAGCACGCTCACCGCGCTGAGCTGCCACCTTGGCAAACTCCCACAGTACCGTATGCAGAAACCAGCCGAGCCAGACACTTTCACCCCTGCCCTGCTGGCCGACATGGTTCATCCCGTCATTCCAGTCGCCTGTGCCCATGAGCGGGAGGCCGTGGCTGCCAACCGCAAGACTCCGGTCCAATGCACGCGCACAATGTTCAAAGAGGGTGGCACGCGTCGAGGACACCCGCGGCTCAAAATAAGATTCCGGCTGTCCCTCAGCTAAGGCCGGGCCTTCCAGAAAAGGCACCAGTTCATCCAGCACCGTCGCGTCCCCGGTGACTTCGAGAAATTGGCAGACTGCATACGGTAACCAGAGCAGGTCGTCCGAAATCCTGGTTCGCACTCCGCGTCCGGACGGAGGATGCCACCAATGCTGGACATCCCCCTCGACAAACTGCCGCGCGGCGGCCCGCAGCAGATGCTCGCGTGTGACATCACGCGCCGCCACACTGAGCGCCATGACATCCTGAAGCTGGTCACGAAACCCATAGGCTCCGCTCAACTGATAAAAGGCCGCGCGCGCCCAGACTCGGCACACCAGCGTCTGATAGAGCGCCCAACGATTCAACAGGATATCCATGGCGCGCTCCGGCGTATGAACC
Organism: Nitrospira sp.; assembly: GCA_039794465.1. Taxonomy (GTDB): domain Bacteria; phylum Nitrospirota; class Nitrospiria; order Nitrospirales; family Nitrospiraceae; genus Nitrospira_D. The sequence continues at coordinate 8,055 of JAYWIP010000280.1, read as the reverse complement.
TGTACGACGCCCAACACGTCGTCCCATCGGCGGATAACCTCACGCAGGAGTGCGTTCACATCCGCCCCACGATAGCGCTCGAGCAACAGACGAGCCTGTTCCCTCCCCGCTGTCTGGCCGATGAACCAGACGATCTCCGCGCATCCTCCCGCCTCCAGTTCAATCGACGCCTGCAGCGCCGCGCAGGGGTCGAGACCGGCACCGACCCTGCCGGATAACGGCCCGCCCAGTTCAAGTGCCAGTGGATCCTCAAGAGTCCTATTGCGGCCCAGAAATTCCGCGCGATCACCGGTCCACGATGTCTGCTTCCCGGCAAGGTCGGCAAACGCAATGCGCCCCCCGAACTCGCCGCCCCACGCATTCCTCGCAAACAGCGCTCCGGTCCCGGGATCGATCTCCGTGACGATGTACGGATGGGAGTCACTCCGGTTACTCCCCAGCACCCATTCGGCATAGGCTGTAATGGAAAGACGACGTGAGCGACCGGAGGCGTTCTGCAGCGTGAGTCGCGAGATCTTGATCGAGTCTTCGGGTGGGACGAATTGCAGCAATTCGGACAGAATACCGTGTGAGCCATGATGAAACCTTGTATAGCCCTGCCCATGACAGGCGACATAGGGCGCCGGGTCATCGCGAATCGGCAAGGCCGTAGGACTCCACACTTCCTGTGTATGGTCATCGCGGATATACCACGCCTCCCCGGAAGGGTCGGTGACCGGATCGTTCGACCAGGGAGTGAGTTGATTTTCGTGGCTGTTCAGCGACCAGGTGAACCCGGAACCTGACTCAGACACGAGAAACCCGAACGAGGGATTCGCAATCACGTTGATCCATGGTCGCGGCGTACGCAGACCTTCACCGAGAATGGTGACATACTCGCGCCCGTCGTTCGCGAACCCACCTAAACCGTTGAACAATTCGAGCTCCTGCTCCGGCAGCGGCACATCCAGGCGTTTGCGGGCACGCCGTATGGGCCGGGGCGGGAGCGGCGGACTGTGCCGGCGCTGTAGTCGAGTCACCTGCTCCGCCAACGTGCCACGCCGGCTCAGCAGGACGACCCGGGCAACCTGCTGTATCAGTTTCTGATTTTGTGCCGAAAGCAGGTCGGTCCGCAGAAGGTAGATATTGCCCCGTGCCCCGCCGGTGTCCGGACAGAGGCGCAAACGACTGCCGCGTACCAGAGACTCCAGCGAGCCTTGCAGATCCTGCTCGTAGGACGGCGGCTTCTCGTTCAGAATGATCACATCGGCCGATACTTGCCGCATCCGCCAGTATTCATGTGCCCGGAGCAATTGCCGGATGAGATCGACATCCTCCGCCCGATCGATACAAGCCAGCACAATGGGTAGATCGCCCGAGATGCCCTGCGCCCAGAGTGCCGCACGGTCCAGCGTGCTGTGAGCCAGTGTCTCTGCAGAAGGCCGCAGTGAGGCTTCGACATACAACACGGCATTCGCCAATCGCTGAAACAGCTGCGCTTCGTCGGGCCCGATGCCGAGATGGTGCAGCTGGACTTGCGCCTGCGTCCAGGCGAGCGAGACGGCCCGCTCAAACACTCTCGGGTCGCGATACTTGTCCGCCAGATCCAGCACCTGCTCACGGGTGGGGCCCGCAATGGTCGAAAACACCAAACGCACCGTCCCGCCAGCGGGCACATGCAGAGTGCGGCGCAGGCTCAGCACCGGATCGAGGACCGACCCGACGGTATTCGAGAGGGGCCGCCCGTCGATCATCGAGACTGCAGTACGGGCATGCTGCCCGCGTCCGAGAAACCGGGCGCGATCCGTTTCATATTGCACTGCGCCCACGGTGTCGCCTTCGACCACCACCACCTGGGCCACCCACACCGACGTGTCCTCATCCGACCGCCTGCGGCGGGTGGCGAGCAGCGCACCGATCTCCGGCACGAATTCCGTCTGCACAAAGAGATTGCCAAAGGCCGGATGCGCCACATCGGCGGCCTGTGGAGCCAGAGACAGCTCAGCATAGGAAGTGACTTGCAGATCGCAGGCACTGGCCCCCAAGTTGGTCACGGACATGCACCGGACCTCAGCATCGTCTTCGGACGACACCACCACTTCGAGCGTCGTGCTCCAGTCGCCGTCCCGCCGGATAATCTCAGCCCGTGCTTCGGAAAAGGACACCTCATAGTCGTCGGCCTCGACACCGCAGGGCTGGTAGCCGGCCGACCACATCCTCCCGGTTCGCATGTCGCGCAAATAAATATATGAACCCCAGCAATCCCGCGTCGCATCCTCACGCCAACGCGTCAGTGCAATATCCCGCCATCGGCTATATCCTGATCCGGCCGTGGTCAACATGACGGCATACCGGCCGTTGGACAGCAGATGCGTCCTCGGAGCCTCCTCATGCGGCGTAGTAAATCGCCGCATGACGGGCGGCATGAGATCGCGGACGTGGGACGCGGCAGCCACTTCCTCCACCCGCGGTCGGGTCACCGGGACATCGCGTGGCGTTCGTTCCTGGAGCAGGAGTTCAGTGGCCCGGACCATCGGCTCGGCGTGGAACCGGTTCCTCATCACCTCCTCGTTGAGGACATTCGCGATCGCGACCAGCGACATGCCCTGGTGGTGGGACATATACGCCCGGACGACGACCACGTCCGTGCCTTCGGGTACCCGTGCCCCCGTGTAATCCAGCGCTTCATAGAACCCGTAGGTTCCCCTCCCGCCGGCCTCGGCAAGTCGAGCAAAGCTTTGCGTTGCCGCCGTGGGATCGATCATGGCGGCGAGGGCGGTGGCATAGGGGGCCACGACGACATCGTCGATGAGACCACGCTTGAGCCCAAGACCCGGCACCCCGAAGCTGGAATACTGGTACGTCAGATCGAGATCGCGCGCATTATAGGCAGACTCCGAGACACCCCAGGGCACCCCGCGCTCTGCACCGTATTGAATCTGCCGACAGACAATCAGTTCATACGTACGGCTCAGCAAACTGCCTGCAGGAGACCGCATCACCAGCGCCGGCATGAGGTATTCGAAGATAGAACCAGACCAGGAAATCAGCGCCGAACCGTTCCCTACGGGTGTCAGGGCACGGCCCAGGTGAAACCAATGCGCTGACGGGATATCTCCCTTGGCGATGGCGATAAAGCTCGCGAGCCTGGCTTCCGACGCCAGCAAATCGTAGCAGCTGGGATCCAGACTGTTCTCGGTCATGCGATAGCCGATCGACAACAACTTGCGCGTCGGATCGAAGAGAAATGTGAAATCCATGGCGTGCACCATCTGCTCCGAAGTCTGCGCGATGGCCGCGAAACGCCGCGTGAGAGCGGCGATGTCCGCGGCCGATTGCCGTACGGCATCAGCCAGCAGGGTGATTCGTGCCAAGGTGGCCCGCTCCTGCGAAGGACGACTGAGTAACTGCTCCCGTAAGCACTCAAGTGCACGGCACGCTTCCGCAAACCGTTCGGGGGCAACCGCTAGCGTGGGGATGGGATGGAAGAATGATGCGATGGCCGACCACTCCGGCGCCGGCCCGGACTGATGATCAAACAGGGCCGCGAGGTCCTTCGGACCTAGGCGGACCCATGGAAGCAGCAGCTCCACGTCCCGGAGATGGCTCTCGACGCAGGCCCGAACCGCGTCAGCCCAGATGCGCAACTCCTCTTCGGAACCTTCTGCACGCTCTTGAGAGAAGGCCTGCGCCATGTCCGCGACAGTACGGGCCGACGTGATCAGCTGACGGAACCGGGTGGTCCAGCCAAGGGCATCAGCCGGTCGCGACTGCAACCCCATGGCCAGCACATCGACGGCCTGGGTCAACTGCTTCCGCGTTACCGTATGCGTTTGTCCCTGGTCTGGAATCTGCGCCAGCGCCTCGCGTAACAAGCGGAATGCATCGTCGATTCCAGCTAACAGGTCCCCTTCGAGGGGACATTGCTGGTTCAACTCCCGGCATCCGTTTCCCAGCACCAACAGATGTCCGGCGAGATTTCCGCTATCCACGGAGGAGACATACCTGGGGTCCAGCGGGTGAAGCGTACGGGTGTCGTACCAATTATAGAAGTGGCCACGAAACCGCTCGAGACGGTTCATGGTCTCCAGCGTGGCTTCCAGTCGTTCGGTGGCATCGAGAGTCCCCAGCCATCCTAGGTCACGGGCAACCAGCGTTGAGAGCAGATAGAGTCCGATATTGGTCGGTGACGTGCGATGGGCCACGACGGGTTTCGGATCTTCCTGAAAGTTGTCAGGCGGCAGCGCATGGTCTTCGGGAGACACGAACGTTTCGAAGAACCGCCAGGTCCGGCGTGCAATCAATCGGAGCGTACGCGCATCGGACGGAGAAATCGGCCCGGCCCCCGTGAATTGAGGCGGCAGGCTGACCCACCGTGCCACGGCAGGTGCCGATATCCAGAGCAGAACGAACGGGGCCGCTGCAGCCCAGGATTCATATCCCCCGGACACGGCCACCCCTCCAGCTGCCACGAGGGCCAGCACCACACAGCCCGCCATGCGCCGATACATCCCCGTCAAGTTGCACGTGTAGGCATCCTCGGCTTGAGCCGCAGTGACCCATTCCAACATTCGTGTGTGCGTAAAGACGAGCCGGCCGAGAGTACGAAGAATCGCATCCGTCATGATCCATGCCTGATGCCCGAGGAAGGTGACGGTCAACGCGATCTGCCTCGCGGCCAGCTTGAGGTCGGTGCCTGCTCCTCGGAAATGGGTACGCAGCGCGATCCCGGGTCGGCGCGGATAGAGGCCGAGCACGAAGGACAGCAGCGACGGAACCGCCATCGTGGTCAGAATGAATCCTGACCACACCCAGGCGGACCCCTCCGGCAACAACCATCCGACGATCAAGGTCAGACAGGAAGCGGGAGCCGACAGGGTGCGGCGGAGGTTGTCGATGATCTTCCAACGGCCGATGGCGGGAATCACCACCGGGCGATGCGGGTCAGATCCGGTATGCCCTCGTCCGAACAGCCACGGCAGCAGCTGCCAATCGCCGCGCGCCCATCGATGCTGTCTGGCTGCCGCCGCTTCATAGTGGGCAGGAAAGGCTTCAAACAGCTCGATGTCGGTTGCCAGCGCCGCGCGCACGAACAGGCCTTCGAAGAGATCATGACTGAGCATCGCATTGTCCGGCACCTTGTCCGCCAGCGCCGCCTCGAATGCGTCGATCTCGTAAATACCTTTTCCCGTGTAGGATCCTTCGCGGAACAAATCCTGGTACACATCCGACACGGCCGACGCGTAAGGATCAATCCCGCTGGGCCCGGAAAACGTCTGTTGAAAATACGAGCCTTCGCCGCTCCCCGGAAGCGACGGCGTAATCCGCGGCTGCACGACTCCATACCCTTCAAGCACACGCCCAACGAGAGGGTCGAACCGGGGCCGGTTCAGCGGATGGGCCATCGTGCCGATCAACCGGTGCGCGGCTCCACGAGGCAACCGCGTATCGGCATCCAGGGTGATGACGAACCGGACGGACGGAATCGCCTCAGGGAGCTGCCCGCCGACGGACATGAACGTCGTGCTCGTCGAACCGCGCAGCCATTGATTCAACTCATACAGTTTGCCTCGCTTCCGTTCCCATCCCATCCAGACCTGCTCAGACTCGTTCCAGACCCGCCTGCGGTGAAACAGGACAAACCGCGCTCCTCCCCCGGCCGCGGGACCGTACCGCTTGTTCAGATGCGCGATCCCCTCCACGGCCCTCGCCAGCAATTCGGCGTCCCCTGGAATGCTTTCGCTCGGGGCATCTCTCCAGTCTGAGAGCAGGGCGAAACGGAGGTCATCGTCGGTGTTCGCCAAATAATGCACTTCCAATCGTTCTACTTGCTCATCGATGGCCTGCCGGCTCGTCAGCATCGTGGGTACCACCACGATCGTACGCAACTCTTTGGAGATGCCGTCCCGCAAGGCCATCCGGGGCAAGGACCGCGGACCGAGGATGGCCATCACCGTACGATTGATGAGCGCGATGGCGAGATCCGAGGCCGGTACGAGCGCTATGAGACCGAGACACACCAGACCTCCGACGGTCACACCAGTTTCGGCGGCATACCACAAGGGTACAGCTAGGACCATGGCGGTCACGACCGCCAGTGATCCCAGGTAGCCCGGCGCGGACCCCCGGACATACCAACGCAGCAGCCGCTCCTTCCAGGACACCCGATAGCCGAGTTCTCGTTCAAACGCCCGTCGCCCTTGCGAGATGAGGTAATAACCGGGATCCATGTGCCGCTCCCGCTCCGGTTGCTCACGCGCATGCAGCTCAACTCCTGCCCGCCTGGCACGGTCCACGACCCGCTGGGTCACCTCGATTTCTGAAAACCTCGTGCCGCGTGACAGATCCTCGATGGCATGGCGGTATGTATCCCGCGTGGCAAAGTCCATTTCGGCGTAGCGCGGGGCGCATCGCAGAATCTTATCGACCGGGCTGACGTTTTCGAAAAACTCCGACCAGTCAAACGCCGACGTCAGCCGCATGCTGGTGATGATATTGCGCACCGTGACGCTCATGGCCGCCTGTTGCTGATGCTCGGCATGCACCAGGTCGTCGGCGGTGGTACCCTGTGCGGCCAGGCGTTCATCCAGCCACAGCAACACGGGGCGCACCTTGGGGTCCAGGTCACGGAGCCGCTGAACAAGCTGTACGGCAAACGCGGGGTCCAGCGGGCCGTGCTCAAACCGACGCAAGGCCGTGGCCGGTGATTCCGGAGCCAAGGCCCCGCTCCCCAGCAGGCTGTCTGCCAGCTCATCGGCTTCCAACCGGGCCCTCCGGCTATGAACGATCCGCTCGGCCAGTCTCCGGAGATTCTCCACCAGCACGACACGTAGCGAAATCGCCACCGCCCACAACTCACCGATCGTCAACGGTTGTACGCATTGATACGCCGACACAAAGCGACGGAGCATATCGGTATCAAAACGACTGTCGGTGTGTGCGACGAACGCCCATGCCACTCCGTATACCCGCGGGTAATTCCGCAGGTGGCCCGACGCAAGTTTGGGCAATTGCCTGTAATACCCGGGAGGCAGATCGTCGATGATTTCGCGCAGCTGTTCGTCGACAATATGGAAATTATCGACGAACCATTCAGCCGCCGGCGTAATCGCCTTCTCATCGCGAATCGTACGGGCGATAGTCTGGTAAGACTCCACCAAGATCCGCCCATTATCAAGAACGCGAGGTGTGAGTAGCCGGCCGACCCGCGCATCATCGGTGACGACCTGGGCCACCGCGAGACTTGCAGCATGCTGTTCAAGCCGCTCGATGCCGAAAAGCTCCGCGCGAATCGGCTCTTCCAGATCGACACGCTTGGCAACAGGTGACAAACTAATACCCATAGGCTTTCCGACCAGCTGCAGAGTCGCCGGGATGAATCCACGACGAAGCGCATCTACATACCGCACATGAGATCATCGAGTGCAACTACGAGATGGCTTGATCGGAGCAGGACGCACGGGTAGATACCCCGTCCGATCCACTTCGTCTTGCGAGCAGAGGTCTGCCATTGTGCGAGAACCCGACGAAATATTCTGCCCGCAGAGCACACGTACGAATTCCAGCCGCTAATCCGGTGCGACGTACAGAAGAATTTCGACGCGGCGATTCGTTTGCCGCCCCGCTTCGGTCTCATTGCTGGCGATCGGCCGGATGTCCCCGTACCATTCGATGATCGCGTTCTGCGAATCCACTCCGTTCTCATTCAAGGCACGTCCCGCCTGAGTCGCGCGTTCCTTGGAGAGGGACACCATCTCGGAGTACGCGCCGGGACGGTCAAAGCCCGTGGCCCTGTCTCCATGCCCCGCTACTCGGATTTCTTTGAGAGAAGCCGTCTTGAGGAAAATCCCCAACCGCCTCAGCACATCGATGCCTTCCGGCTTGATCTCATGACGCCCCACGGCAAACAGCAAGCGTTCGGTGATCACGATGGTGAGATGATCACCGGCTCGTTGTATGCTTAGCTGACCCTGCGCGATATTCGCGTGAAGCGACTTTTCCAACTCTCTCTGGACCTGTGTCAACCGTTGGTCGGTGCCGTTGGTACATCCGACGAGCAGGACGATGCCGAGCAGG
>JAYWIP010000279.1:0-3649 GCA_039794465.1 Nitrospira sp. | reverse complement strand
TCAAAGGCGACGGTACCGGCCAATCTCAGCGCTTTGACGTTGTTCGGATCGAGTGTGAGCGCCCGCCGAATCAGTTGTTCCGCCTTTCCTTCCAGCTTGCGCCCCTGCAACATACCGAGCGCATCCGCATAATCGGCGAGCACTTGGGGGTCGTCCGGGATCAATTTCATAGCTTTTTCGTACCGTGGCACCGCCTCGGCATGCCGCCCCATCTCTACATAAGAACGGGCGAGCAAGGCCCACCCTACACCGTCGCCCGGGTGTTGTTTGAGTTCGGCCTCCAGCCGTGCCGACAATGCTTCGAGTCCCTCGGCCGCCCCGCGATCATTGTCTGCCGCCCCCTTCGACGGTAACGACACGGCCCCGGAAAGGTTGTTCGCCGATGGCATACCGAACTGCCAATACAGCAATCCGCCGATTAACGGAATACCAATGGCGAATCCAACGACGACCGCCCGGTGGTTCACCGACTTCCTCCATCCCCCGCCCATCGGCCCGAGCGCGGGTTTCTGTCCATTATGTCATTCACTCCACACCTCGGCGGGCTAAGAGAAGTCCCATCGCAGGCCGAAGAAAAAGAACTGTCTCGTCGTCGTATCCTTCTGAGTTGAACTCTGCGTCCACGTCCTCTCCAACCCGCCTGAGGCCTCGAGGGTCCAGTTGTCCAAGAACCGATAATTCGCACGGAGCGTCGGCGTCACTCGAAACATCTCCACACCAAAACTGTCCGTCTGATGATAGAGCAGGGCGAACCCGTCGATCTGCAATTGTGGCCCGAAGCGGGCCAAAGAATTGATCGTGAACGATTGCCCCTTGTACGCCGGACTCGTGATATAGCTGGCGTTCGCCACCAAAGTCATATTGTCGATCGGGAACTTCGTCCCGATGACTTGCCCCGTGTAGGTCCAGATGTTTCCAGTGCCAGGCAACGCTTGCAGGGAACAGGGCGCATCGGTCGTCGCATTCGGATTGAGAAAGAGCAAGCTCGTGCCGGGCCTGATGATCAAACAGTTGGTCGCTCCGGTCCCGGAAATTCGATTGAAACGAACGTCTCCGCCAATCTGCCAATCTTGCGCCACCGTATGCAGCACCCCGAGAAGAAACAGATCGCTGGTCGCGGTCACGGCCTTGGCTTGATCGCGCAACAGATCTTCGTTCGCCCGATTGATGGTCTGGAGAGTGGCATTGGGTGTCCCCAAAAGCGCGTTCGTCGTTTGCAGATAGGGCGTCTTACGATGGTCGACCAAGGCGGTAAAGGTAGTCTTATCCGTCACCCAGGATCCGTTGAACATGGCCACGTTGAGGACATTATACGAGACATCGTAGTCGATCAAACTGAAGGCGGATTTCCCGTTGGCCGCATAACGCAGTTCCGCCCCGATGGCCCGGCGGTCCACAACCCCATTGACCATCTGGTTGATAAAGTACAGATTGCCGTTCCAGGCCTGTCCGATCGGGCCGATGTCCGCGTTCACACCGTAAAAGTAGCGACTCAAGTCGGCGCGGAAGTTTCGTGGATCGTCGGGAACGAAATTCGACGTCAGACTGAATTGCCGCGGCTGCCCTCCGACCACGCTCACATTTAGCAATTGAGGGATCGCGGTATAGCGCAGCCATGCGCCGTCGAACCGAAAATCGAGAATGCCGCTTTGGTTCCCCGGTTGACGACCGACCCGGATGAGATAGGAGTCCTGTCGCGAATGTTCGTAGTAGAGAGCCCGTAGACGGCTGACATTTCGTCTCACATCCGTCGTGGCCAAGAGATCGTAGGATTGTATGCCTCGAACGACGGCTTTGTTGTCGTATTCGTCTTTCCGGTATCGTCCTGTGACATCGAACGCTCCCTGCAGCAACGACTGATCGTGGCTATCGATCTTCGTGGTGCTGCCTGTGACTTTATCAGTAATGGTCGCTTGGGAGTATCCGCCATAGTAGTACGTGTACAGGCTCCCGTAGATTCGCGCTTCGTCTATTTTCTTGGCCGGTCTTCCCGCTTTGGCCTTCGCGGATCTTTCAAGGTCCTCTGTCAGCGAATTCAGCCGCCCCCGGACTCGCGCCGCGTCTTCCCCTTCGGGGTAGAGCTTGAGATAGAGCTCATATTCCGCTTTCGCTTTCTCGTACTCTTTGCTTCGTTGCCTGGTGACGCCGACCCACTCCTGCGCCACTTGAGATTGCTTATTCAGAGGGAGATTGAGGATCGCGTTGAAGCTTTGCACCGCCTTCTCGTGCTCTCCGGCGTTCAAGGCTTTCCGCCCGAGTTTCATCATGTCCTCGGCATAGGTCTCCACATTCATTCCTGGCTTGAAGGGCGGAATATCGAATGAGAGTTTCGGTCCGGGCGGAGGCGGCGGCGCCTCTTCCACCTCTTGAGGAGGCGTGGGCTGCTCCCGTTTGACCGCGATGACGATCCGGCTGCTGCTTCTGATATCCCGCTGGCTCACGCGGAAACGCACCGGTGTCGCAAATTGGATCGAGAGACCGTTGGTTCCCTGGTCGGGAAATGTCACCGTAAACTTGGGGACCAGATTGCTTGGAGGAGACGATGCCAATTCTCGCGGAATTTTGAGTGACCGGTCCAGATCGGGAAAGTCTAGAAAAATTCGGATGAGGTCCCCCTGCTGAGCAGGGGTATGTCGCAGATACAGCGCGCGGGCATTGAACACGATGTGGATTTCAGCTGCTGTCGGAGTCTCGACAATCTCGATGCGGTCAAGGACCTGCGCGGAAACCAAGCCCGGCGAGGCCAAGCCGCCAAGCACGATCATCCCCAACAGGAGAATACTTCCGATCACCACACGCAACTTGCTCAGCACGCTGTCGCCCAATGCCCACTCCCGTTGAGTTTGGATTTATTCGCAATACAGAGCCCCACCGATATTCAGCAGGCCCCTCCCACTGAATTAGAAATCGCCGTCAGTGGATCGATGCTGGTTGGTCCGGCTCTTACTTATTGTCATGAACGTGGCGTTTGTATAGAGATGACAGCTGCCGGTGCAGTCTTTCAACTCCATGACATTGTAAAGAATTTGGGGAGAATCCACCTTCTTGTGAGAACCCGGCTTGTAATCTCCGGCATGGCAGCCGGCGCAGTCCGGCTTATAGCCGGCAAACCTCCAAGCTATGACTTCATTGTTGCTTGTGTGGCATGAACTGCACAGCACACCGGCCCGATGCGGTTTGTAGAATGCGCTCTTATGAACATAGGTCGTAACCGGGCTCCACGCGACTCCAGGACGATGGCAGGCTTCGCACGATTGCGTGGTGACAAAGTGGCCCGCCGGCTTGCCTGTCGCCGTTGTCCCGTTATGGCACGTCGCGCAGCCGTTCACGATCCCGGTATGATTGAACACCGCCCCCACAAATGTCGTTGTCGATTTGTGGCAGGTCTCGCACGCCGCCGTCGTCGGCACATGCGTGGCCGGCTTGCCTGTCGCCGTCGTCCCGTTGTGGCAGGTCGCGCAGCCGTTCACGATCCCGGTATGATTCATTACCGTCCCTAAAAACGTGGTCGTCGATCTGTGGCAGGTCTCGCAACTCGCCGTCGTCGGCACATGCGTGGCCGGCTTCCCCTTCGCCGTCGTCCCGTTATGGCAGGTCGCGCAGCCGTTCACGATCCCGGCATGATTGAACACCGTCCCCACAAATGTCG
>JAYWIP010000278.1:0-3533 GCA_039794465.1 Nitrospira sp. | reverse complement strand
GGAGGAAAGTTGTTGGGATTTTGCTCCTTCGAGCGGACCCATAAATCGATTTCCATCCCCGCCGGGTCGGTTTCTCCGCCGGGCAACGTCCGTTTGATCGGGTAACGGACTTCATGAGTCTTGGGGTCACGCGAACGCTCCATGACCATAAAGTGCGCGTCGTAGTCTTTGTAAAGCACCTCGTCATTCTTATACATCGTTGCGGTGCCCCAACCACCCAAGTACAACCAGGTTTTCGGATAAAGCGGATCGCCGTTGTTGGAATCGCCATGTTCGTAAATTCTGGTGGCGATACCGCCGCTCTGAAAGGGAGCTTTTGCGGAAAATCGATCGAACATCACGCGATATCGGTCAGTTCCCTCGACGAATTCAGCCACCACCCGTCCCGTATTGGTGTGTTCGTTCACCTCGATCTCAATCGTTCCCTTCACTGCAATCAGATGTTTGCCTGCATAGTCGAGATGGTCCCATGGCGCCGTATCGTACATGCTCCCGATGAGGGTCGCCCGCTCTCCTTTGATGCGAAACTCCCCCGTATAATGAGGGTGCTCCATGGCTTTGAAAATCCTGGTGCCTTCATCACCCTTCGGGGTTCCGAACGTGCTTTCTTCGGCCTGTCCAGGAGACGCAAAAATCCCCAGGGCAGCGATCAGCAGAATGGACGCAACGAAGCTCGCGAGACCTGTCATCCTGTACTCCTTGGCTGAACCGAGTTCATGCAAGCGTGGCCCAAGAATGAGCGTGGCGTGTGAAATCGTAACATAAGATCGTGCTTGCCGCTCAACTGATGCCAGCCATGTCGAAAGGGTCGGTGCCAACAGAAGGTTCGCACAATGTTTACAGGTCGCCTGACGCTGGGTACTATCTTACCTGTAGGAGGGGCAGCCCATGCGCTGGAGGGAAAGCACACATTCATCTGCAGGAGGTCGGGTGTCTCATATCGAATTATCAATGCACGTGGCTGTTCTGCATGATAGGCTGACCCACGGTAGCCTGAAGATTTCTGGGCAGTCCGTCCAAAGGAAGCGGGGTCAGTGAAGAGCAACGGGCTTACGACAGGTCTTGCCGTCTGCGCGGTTATGGGCGGTTTGGCTGCTCCGGTATTGGGACTGCCCGATACGCACCAGGTCTTTGCGGCCAACGGCCACGATTTGCAGAGCCAAGTGAAGGCCACGGCCAATAAAGTCATTCCCGCTGTTGTCAGTATCGCTTCCACCGTGATGGTACGCGACCAAGCCTTCAGTGACGATGCGCTGCCATTCGGTCTGTTCAAGGACCCTCCCACCCGCCGCCAATATGGGCAGGGCTCCGGCGTCATCGTCTCGCCGGATGGCTACATCATCACCAATAACCACGTGGTCGCCGATGCCGTCGACGTCGAAGTGGTGCTGGCTGATCGACGCCAGTATAAGGGCAAAGTGGTCGCCACCGATCCCAAGACCGATGTGGCGGTTGTGAAGATCCAGGCGACGAATCTGCCCGCAGCTAGCTGGGGAGACTCCAGCCAGCTGGCAGTCGGGGACTTCGTGCTGGCCATCGGCAATCCCTTGGGGCTGAGCCGTACCGTGACGTTCGGCATCGTGAGCGCCGTCGGCCGAGCAGACGTCGGAGTGGCCGACTTTGAAGATTTCATTCAAACGGATGCGCCGATCAATCCGGGCAATTCAGGGGGCGCGCTCGTCAATATCAACGGCGAAGTCGTGGGTATCAATACTGCCATCGCCAGTCCCACCGGGGGCAGTGTCGGGGTCGGCTTCGCGATTCCGAGCAACATGGCGCGGGCGGCCATGCAAGGCCTGATCAAGACCGGTCGCGTCGTACGTGGATTTCTAGGGGCCGCGACTCAGGACGTCAGCCCGCCACTGGGGAAGATCTTCCGGCTGCCGGATGTGAAGGGCGCCATTATCACCGATCTTCAGGCAAAGGGGTCGGCGGAACGGGCGGGCCTCAAACGCGGCGATGTCGTCGTGCGATTTGATGGGCGAGACGTGATGGACAGCGGCCAACTGCGCAACTTGGTCGCGCAATCTCCGATCGGCAGCAAACATCGGTTGGATCTCATCCGTGAGGGGAAATCCTACCAAACGGAACTGGTCATTCAGGAGGCCCCGCGTGAGCGTGTCAAAAAGAGCCAAGCGGCAGCGGCAGCTTCGACCATGCATCCTCTATCCGGTGTGATCTTCGACGACGTCACGCAGCCGCTCGCCCGGCAGATGGACTTGCCCGTCACCAGCGGCGTCGTGGTGACCGATATCGAAGAAGGGAGCTTGGCTGAATCATCGGGGTTACAGCCGGGCGATGTGGTGCTGGAGTTGAACCGACAGCAGGTGAATACGTTTTCAACCTTCCAACGTCTGGCCGATCCATTGAAACCCACCGATCTTGCTCTGTTGCTCGTCAATCGTCAGGGCAACGTGTTGTACATCCCGGTTCAGGGCGAATAGCGTCAATCGACGGACCTCCCGCTTCCTCAGACTTCACGATATCGCCTTGCGTTGTTCGCACGCGTGAGCATTGCATTCGTGCTCTGACGGTGCTACTAAATTGTAAATCGTGCTACCAAGGGAGGATGCCATGGATAACCTGGTGCGGTTCGGTGTGTCGCTGGATCAACGGTTGCTGGATGAATTCGATCGCCATATCAAACGGCGAAATTACGCCAGTCGCTCCGAAGCACTGCGCGACTTGATCCGCGACAATCTGGTCGGTCAGGAATGGGATGACAACAAGGAAACCGTGGGTACGATCACCTTCGTTTATGACCATCACGTCCGGGATCTCACGGGCAAGTTGACCGATATCCAGCACGACTATCAGGGGCAGATTCTTTCCGGCATGCATGTGCATCTTGATCATGACCACTGTTTGGAAGTCCTGGTGGTGAAAGGCAAAGGGTCGGAGATTAAGAAGGTGGCGGATGCGTTGGTGTCGGTCAAGGGGGTGATGCACGGCAAGTTGACGATGACTACCACAGGAAAAGCGCTTCGCTAGCGGTTCCAGAAGCTTGTGCATTATGAGAACGCGTTTACGTTCTTTCGTCGGACTCTTGTTAACCGGGTTGACGCTGTGTGCGTCCGGAGTCGCCCTGGCGCATGACCCCGATGAACAGGAACTCGAGGTCCCGGAAGTGTCTGTCCGTGTCGAACGACCGGTCGCGGCCTCTTCTCAGCAATTCATCCCTGACAAAGAAATTGTTTTGCAGCCCCAGGGCAGACCGGCCCAGGTCCTTCGCCTGATCCCAGGCTTCGTGGCCGTTGAACATTCGGGCGGCGCCGGGAAGGCGGATCAATACTTCCTCAGGGGCTTTGATGCAGATCATGGGACGGACGTGGGCTTCTTCCTCGATGGGATGCCGATTAATCTACGCACGCATGCGCACGGACAAGGCTACACGGATCTGAACTTCATCATCCCAGAGACGATCGAGGGAGTGGAAGTTCACAAGGGTTCGTACTTGCCGGAGTACGGAGACTTTGTCACGGCGGGAGCGGTGAATTTTCGGACGCGTGAGATGGTCAAAGAAGGCCTCATTC
>JAYWIP010000277.1:0-5895 GCA_039794465.1 Nitrospira sp. | reverse complement strand
GCATGCACACATCGAGGAGAATCAATTCAATCTGTGGAGGAGGCGAACCGTCAGGGGGAGACAACACCAGAAACGCGGCCTGTGCCGACTCAGCCGTTACAATATCCGCATGCCCTGCTTTGATCAGAACGGAACTGAGCAACAGCCGATGGTCTGGAGAGTCGTCAACGATAAGAATAGCCATGAGCTGCCCCTGTTCTGCGTGCATCGGAACCAGCCATTGCAGGGTTTGGCCGGCCCGTTTGGGAGAAGTATAGCAGCGATTCGTAAAAACTAGGCGAGTTTGGCTCTAACGAGGTCGCTAATCTGCTTGCCGTCGACCGCTTGGGTGGCCAGGCGAGCCATCACGGCTTTCATCACGACCCCCATGTCCTTGAGGGAGCGGGCACCGGTCTCCTTCAACACCGAGGTAATGATGTTCTCGAGTTCCTGCAGCGAAAGAGCTTGGGGTAGATACGACTCGATAATGGAAATCTCCTTTCGCTCCTTGTCGGCCAACTCGGTTCGTTGAGCCTTTTCAAACTGCTCGACCGATTCACGGCGCTGCTTAATCAAGGTGGTCATGATCCGGCTCATCTCGGCGTCGTCGAGATCTTTTTTGAGCTCGACCTCTTTATTCAGAATCGCGGCCTTGATCATCCGAATGACGTCCATCCGAAGCTGGTCTCTGGACTTCATGGCCAGCTTCAGGTCTTCGGTCAGACGATCACGCAGCGACATATGCGCCTCATGAGGGGAAAGGAGACCCACACGATTGAGCATACCCTGCTGGTATCGACGAGTCAACGAGAAGACATCAAAATGGTCCTCATGGCAATCGCGTCAGGTGAGTAGTAAGATGATGGCGGTAAGAAAGACCGGGTAGATGGGTGCTCGCAGCAATCGAGAGGGTACGGAGTCTCCGGTGCTGTTCATCCAGGCTGGTGTCATTGTCGGTATGTTGAGCGGCATACTGGGATGCCAAGGCGAATCTTCTCAGGTCGTGCCGTCGAGTGTGTCGTCGGCCGTTCCGTTCCCGATTCCACGGGAGGTGCAGCGCATTGCGGTGTTGTACCCGAAGTCGGTCAGTTCCGAGATGGCCGATGCCTATAATCGCCTAGAGGAAGCGACCTTTGGGTTGAAGGCAGTTCGCCCAA
This sequence comes from Nitrospira sp., assembly GCA_039794465.1. Taxonomy (GTDB): domain Bacteria; phylum Nitrospirota; class Nitrospiria; order Nitrospirales; family Nitrospiraceae; genus Nitrospira_D. The sequence continues at coordinate 4,759 of JAYWIP010000277.1, read as the reverse complement.
GCTTGACATTTGTTGATCGATTGTATTTGCCGATTGTACTCGAAGAACATCGATTCCAACTCACCGGAGCGGTGGCCGACGAGAGCGTTATTCGACTCGGCCGGGTCTTGGGCGTGGACACGGTCCTGATCTACCGGATCAATGGCCCCTCGATGCGGGATCGGATGTGGGCACGGTCTCACCGGGACCTGCCGCCGGTTACCGTCACAAGCAAGATGATCAGGGTGGAAAGCGCCGAGGTGCTCTACCACAATATCGTGGAGACTGAGATCGAGGAATCGACCGCTTGGGGCCGATCCTTTTGGGACAGAACCGAGTATCAGCGGTTGAGCCGAGAGGCCATGGAACGGGGCATCGCGCAAACAGTCTTGGAATTACGCCAAGCACTCAAGTGAGTTGTGGCGGGTCCGACATGCCAGGGGAGGGGTATAATGGCGAAAGAAACGCTGGGGCAAGTGAGTCCGGAGAGATGCCTGATGACGGGCTTGGTGAGTCTGGTGCTGTTGTGGTTCAGTGGCTGTGCCGGTGAACAGCCGAAACCGTCCGGGCCGACAGTGACGCCGGAGCAAGTCCGTGGCCATGCGGACAAGTCCTTCGACAAATTGAAACAGGAAGAACAGCATCGGACCGTCGCTCCGGCAACGGGCCCCTAACGGCGGCGGAGTGTGAGTTGTCGCAAGGGCTTCAATAACGGAAGTTCCCACAATAACCGGTGATGGGCACGCGGTTCCACTGCACGAGGTTCCTGGAAAGTGCGGAGCAGCGTCGCTGAGACAATTAAGCGGAGCAGACCGGAGAGAAAGAAAAGAAACGGAAGATTAGAAATCGGGTGCAGAGCCAAGGCGCCGAGTTGCAGCGAGACTGGGACCGTGCTGATGAGCCAGGTGCCAAGGAGCGTCCCCAATGCCCATCCAATCGCGTTGACAGTCGTTGACACCGCGACGGCTTTGGCTCGGTCGGCAGTGTGCACCGCGTCGAAAACATAGTTGTTGAGACCAAGTCCGAGTCCCGCCCAGACAACCCCTCCAAAGAAGTTCACCACAACGAGGAATGCCCATGCTGTACTCAGTATATAGAGCATCGGCAGGATGGCCACGATTACTCCGGTAAAGGTCAAGAGCGCTTTATTGCCGAAGCGGTCACCGAATTGGCCCCATGCGGGTAATGTGACGAACTGCCCGATTATCCCTGCCCCAAGCCATGCGCCATATTCCCAATATGCAAGATGGAGATCCTGGATCATATAAATCACGAAGAACGGGGCGGTCATCAGGACCGCCAGGTGCATCAGGCTTGAAAAGAGCAGAAATTGCCTGAAGTTCTTCGTGATTCCAGTGCGGAAAAATACGCGAAAACCATCGGTGATGTCCTTCGATTCAGGCCGGGGTAAGTCCGGTACTTTGAGAAGAAAGAACGCCGAGGCGCTTCGGCAAAGTCCCGCGGCGAAAAACATGACGGCGAAGCCAACCCAGAGGGCGTGCCGCTGTTCGCAATAGCTCAGGAGCACCCCGCCGGAGCAGAGTGCGAGAAAGCTGGTCAAGGCCATGATGCGCGATCGGCTGGCGAAATACATGCCGCGCTCGTTGGCGTCGAGACGGTCGGTAATGAAGCTGTTCCACGCAGGCGATGTAAAATGGGTGAAGGTGAAATACAACCCGACGCCGGCGATCAGCAGCCAGGGGCCGAATTCAGGCCACAACAAAGGCAGGGCCAGAATCGGGATCCATGACAGGGATTGTCCGATGAAGCCCCAGAAGATTTGAGTTTTGCGGGTATCAAAACAGTGGGACACCTTGACTGAGACGAGCTGTGCCCAAGCTCCCAGCAGTTGCGGCATGGCAGAGAGAATGCTCAAGTGCAGCGGTGTCGCGTGGCTGAGGAGTGCAAAGGCGGAAAGATACTGTTCGCCTCCGCCTTGCGTGACGGCTTGAAAGAGTCCGTCGCGTATGCCGAACCGGCGCCCCGGTTCTTGGTGTCGTGTATGGTCGGACGCGGCGTGATTCTGTGAGCCGAATGGGGTCTGTTGCGACAATGTTGTCTCGGGCTCCGTGATCCTAATCCGGTGTCGTTGGGAGGCTGGTGAGCACTGTACCATAGATTGCCTGGGCGACAAGTGTTGTCCGTCCGGCATCATTTGAAGATTGACCGGTCATCCGTCTGCCGATACGATCACGCCATGATCCGACGAGGCAGCCATCGTGTGTCCGGGTGTTTCGTAGGATGTTCTGTTGCTGCCGCCATGCTGTGGCTTGGATTGTTTGGCGGACAGGCCAGTCCCGCGAAAGATCTCCTTCCACCAAAGGAACAGGAAACCACTGAAATCGGCGTGACGCGGAGTCCGTCGTTTGACGAGCAGCAACAGGGCATTCCGCAGTCACTGTTTACCTGGATCAGAATGGCGCAAGGCTATGAGGTGGAGTGGGATACATTTGGGCGACAGGGATGGTATGCGCAGGACCCCCGGTTGAAACCAGTTAACCCAGGTTCTATCTTTACGCCACAGACGCCGGTCGTCTACATCGTCTTCGAGGTGGCCCCGCTTGAAGACCCGACCCAGTTCGGCGTGCAATGGTTCAGGGAACAGTCTGATGGACCGTTGAATCGTCGGATGGGAGGGAACGATGTGCTTGAAATGCCGGGTCATGAACGGTACGGCTTCCTTGAGTTAAAGAAGCCCGGTGAAGTCTGGCCGGTCGGAAATTACGTGGCAGAATTGTATATCGCTCCGTTGGGACAGCAGCCGTTTCATGCTGTGAATCGAGTTGGAACGATGCGCTTTACGATTGTTGAGGCTGACCCGCCACGCCGCCCACCGATTCAGACAAAGTGACGAGCTCCATCACAAGTAGAGCATCTACGGTGAAAGGGTATGGGAATGGTTGCGTACGTGAAAGTGACTGATCCGGAAAAGCTGGCGTTGCTCTATGAACGATTTCGGGATGTGTGTCTTGTGGAAAAGGAGGTGTGGAAGGAGATCTTCCTGCCCAGAGAAACTGCTTCAGGTCCGGTCCGGACGAATATCCAGGACCGGTATGTCGTTGAGATTGACGATCCCGCAGTTGAGGATGCCCTTGACGCGAACATTCCGCATGGGGCACCCACTCTTGGCGCAGCCATCCAGGAGTACCGTGCGCATATTGCTTTTTTCAGGAAAGGATGACGATGGGTGCAGGGCGGGCAGGGCAGCGACGGTTTTGCCGCTGCCCTGCCACTGCCGGGCTCAGGTACGGGATCGTTACAGATGTTCCAGCGCCGCAATGCGAGCTTCGATCGGCGGATGTGTCGCGAATAAGCTCATGAACCCACCGGCTTGGCCGGAAATTTTCATTGTTGCGAGCGCGTCCTGCGGTGAGTGTTGGAATTGCGTACGAGTCACCCATCGATCAATGGCGCGGAGCGCACCGATCATCGATTCCTTCCCGTACACCTTGGCTGCAAACGCATCAGCCCCAAACTCCCGGCGACGTGAAAACCAACTGATGACGATGGAGGCCAGGATACTCACAATGATCTGTAGCACCAGGGACAGGCCAAAACCTAAGGCCGCCTGATCCCGCTCCTCGAAGAAACGCCGCACCCACATGGCAATGTAATAGACGAAGGTGTTCATCAGGCCGGCCAGGACGGTGGTGGCGAACATGTCGCCGTTATACACATGACCCATTTCATGAGCCAGGACCGCCTTGACCTCGTCTTCTTTTAGGTTCTGCAGTAATCCGGTCGATACGGCCACCATTGAATTGTTCTTGCTTGGTCCTGTCGCGAAGGCATTGGGGTCTGGAGAGTCGTAGACCCATACCTCGGGCATGGTGATGTGGAGGCGCTGGGCGATTTCCTGCACGGAGCCATAAATGATCTGCTCGGCGTGAGAGCGAGGTTGGGTAATCTGCTGGCAGTTAAGCATGGCGCGCGCCATTTGCTTCGAAAACGCCAAACTGATGAATGCCCCGCCAAATCCAAACAGTGCGGCCCATACCAATGTCGTCAGATCAACGGAGCCGCGAACGTCAATTCCGAACATCGGCAAAATCACATTGATGACGATCGGAACCGTGATTGACAGCGTCACCATGATAAGGATATTTGCGATCAGCAGCAGGCTGATACCTTTGAGCCACTTCATCGAATTCCTCCTTCGCGATTCGTCTTCATCTGAGAACGCACCCCAGAAAGAACCTGACCCTATTATACACAAACGACCGATTGGGAGTTACTGTGTCGAACACTTATTGTCTTCTAAGCAATAAGGACGTGCTTCAGAAAGTCAAGGTCGTCGAAATCCCTGAAACTACGCCGATATTGTTGACCCATTCCCGCAAGACCTGTTAAGAATTTCCTCTGCATGTCGGCTGGTAGCCTGTTGCGTGAGCGGAATGTCGGTGCAGGGAAAACCGTCGTGGTTACATCTGCCCCGACTCAGGCTGGTCTCTTTTCCTACTTTCGTGACAAACGATTGTGGCTAGTGCCGAGCCATTGAGAACCAGGGAGAGAAGGCATTTGTGAAGTAACATGATGGATTCTGCCCCGACACCGTCCGCTCCCAAACAGGAACTGCTCCGAGACCTGCTCAGGCAGGTCTCGCGGCGGTTTTATACCACGCGGGTTGTGGTGCCGGCGGATGTTCGCGAACAAGTCAGTCTTGCCTATCTCTTCGCCAGAGCCGCCGACACGATTGCCGATACGGATTTGATCGAGCGGTCGCGGCGCATGGACTTGCTCCGCCAGCTTAAGGGACAGTTTGTCAGCGATCAGATCGTGT
>JAYWIP010000276.1:0-5499 GCA_039794465.1 Nitrospira sp. | reverse complement strand
TACACCGAAGTGAAGCCGGTCGTCATTTTCGGACTGCGGTCGGACTATGCCCACGCCATTCCCCATCAACAAATTCCTGAGGGTTTGACGAGCTTGAAAGCCGAATCCTGCGGTGTCTGCCATACCGACATCTACAACGAATGGAAAACCAGCATCCACGCACAAGCGTACAACGATCCCTTCTTTCAGGCCTATTGGGCGAAGGACAAACACATCTGGGTCTGTCTCAACTGCCACACGCCACTGGAGAACCAGCAGCCGACGCTGATTAAAGACATTCCGCGCGATCGGGTTGAACGGGCCGTCCAGGAGCCGAATCCCTACTATGACCAGGATTATCAGCAGGAAGGGGTCACCTGCGCGGCCTGCCACGTGCGTGATGGGGTGATTCTGGGTCCATTCGACGATGCCAAGGCCCCGCATCCGACGAAATATGATTCGACCTTTCGCACTCCAGAACTGTGCCAACGCTGTCATAGCGTCGTCGGCGGACCGGCGCAGTTTTATAATGGGGGGCCCTGCGGCACCTATCCTGAATTCGAAGACGGTTACTGGAGAAAGGAACGAGGCTTTATCTGCCAAAGCTGCCACATGCCTGAGGTCGAACGGCCAATCGTGATCGGCGGTCCTGTGCGGAAAGGCCGCCAACACCTTTGGCGGGGCGGGCACGATCCCGAGATGGTCAAGCGGGCGATCGACGTGAAGGTGGTCACCGAGCCGGCCGAGCCCAAACCCGGCGACAAGGTCCGCGTCACGCTGACCCTGGTCAATGCCGGCGCGGGGCACAAACTCCCGACGGGCGATCCGGACCGCCACTTTACGGTCGAGTTTGCGGTAGAGGATCAGAATGGAAGGGTGCTGGCACAGCAGTCAGACACGATGGGGCGATGGATCCTGTGGCAACCGGCCATCGTCGAACTCCACGACAATAGACTCATGCCGTTGGCCAGCCGGGAATATTCGTTCGAGTATCACGTACCGAAGGAGGGGGACCGCCTCAAATTAGTCGTGAACGTTCGCTATCATATCCAGACAGAAGGGCAACATCAGATGCTGATCGACAAGTACGGCCTCACTGCGAAGGACCCCTACAACTTTACCGTCTATGAACGAGCGGCGCCCCTGACCGGCAAGCTGGCGGCATCCTTCGACCAGTCCCCACGCAACTCACGTCTGGCCTGTGCAGCACCAGGACACAGCTGAAGAAATACTGTGCCGAAGCCATTGCGTAGATAGACAATCACCACGAAGCCGTGATGAACTCTTCGAGGCGTTGTCTGATCTGATCCCGCACCCTGCGGAAGGCCATCCGTTGTTCTTCAGGCGATTGCATGACGGCGGCCGGGTCCTCAAAGCTCCAATGCACCAGACGCCCCGTCTGAGGCCAGCGCGGGCAAGACTCTTTCGCTCGATCGCACACGGTAATCACGTAATCGAACGCCTGATCGAGAAACTCGTCCATCCGCTTTGACCGCTGGGCCGAAATATTGATCTGCAGTTCCTGCATCGCCGCAACAGCCCCAGGGTTCAGACCGACGGGATGCGTCCCGGCGCTAGAGGCTTCATACCGGTCTCCAGCCAGATGGCGCAGCAGCCCTTCCGCCATCTGGCTCCGGGCTGAATTGCCCGTACAGAGAAACAGTACTCGCTGTTTCATGAACAGCAGGTGGCTGAGCAACAAGCCGCCGGACTTGCCTCCGGTTTCGTCGCCCGGACAAAGCCGCTGATGAATTTGCCATCGACGACCTGGGCAATGGCGTCAAGATTGATGTCTGCACCCTCAAAGAGATCTCGAGCATCGGCAGCGGTGTACACCCTTGTCGGCTCGATCGAGACTCGTTCAAATCCTGCTCGCTCGAGTTTGGCAGTGTACTCCTCTTCTTCCAACGCTCCCGCAACGCACCCGGCCCACAGTTCGATGCTGCGTTGGATTTCATGAGGTATCTTCCCTCGGACGACGATGTCCGATACAGCCAGTCGCCCTCCCGGCTTCAAGACGCGGAAGGCCTCCGCCAGCACGCGATCCTTGTCCGGGGACAGATTGATGACGCAGTTGGAGATAATCAGATCCACGGAGTTATCGGGCAAGGGAATATGCTCGATGTCGCCCTTCAAAAATTCCACATTCGTCACTCCGGCCTTGGCCTGATTCGCCCGTGCCAGGGCCAACATCTCATCAGTCATGTCCAAGCCGTACACCTTGCCGGTCGGCCCGACCCGACGCGCGGAGAGCAGTACATCGATCCCACCGCCCGATCCCAAATCCAACACCGTTTCCCCCGGAGCGATCTGGGCCAACGCAGTCGGGTTGCCGCAGCCGAGCGACGCTCGCACCGCATCTTCGGGAAGTACGGCTTTTTCCCCATCCGCATAGAGACCGGAGGTAATAGGATCGAGCTTGCCTCCTTCCAGCACCGTGCCGGTTCCGCAGCACGACCGCCGTTCCTGCCGTTGCGCTTGCAACGCGGCTTGCCCGTATCTGGTCTTGATCTCCGCTTTGAGCGTCTGTTCATCCGTCATGAGACACCTCCCATCAAAAACCGTTGATTAATAAAGGGCAAAAAATTAACAGCTCCGTCCCGCCGAAGCATCTGACTTTGCCGCCTTCTTGAGAGAATCCACCAAGTCTTCCAGTTCTTCCATCGCCTGAGAACTCAGCGAGTAATACATCCACCGCCCCTCACGGCGATCCTCGACCAGCCCGGCATTCTTCAACACCTTGAGGTGAAACGACAGGCGCGACTGCGCGGCGTTCATCGCATCCGTCAGCTCACAGACACACTGCTCTCCCTCTTTGAGCCGGTAGAGCAATGCCAGACGTGTTTCGTCCGACAGTGCGTGAAACAGCCTCACCGCTTTCTTGGTAGAGAAATCCTCGGCAACCATGGTTGATCAATATAACAATTATTCTTGATGGGTCAAGGGGAGCCGGGCAACATCCTGAGCATTGATGGCTGGTCCCCGCCGACCCAGGATGATAATGAATGAATAGAAGAATGCTTGGAGAATTGCCCCAAGACGGTCCAAGGATTTGAACAATCCCGGATGGGAAATGCAGGAAGGGAAGCATGGGCCCAGGGGACCCGACGGGGTCCGATCTGATGGTGGACAGACCCCGTACGTGTTTCTCAGTGATGCGTCGATTGATCGCGCTGGCAGCTTTCTTCCGCCAGCATTCGTTGGCCTTCCGTCGCGTCCTTGGGGATGCGCGCCATGCAGGCCTCAAGCGAATCCCCTTGGGTCCCGGCCGATGCACGGTCGCCGCTTTTTCTGATGGCGGCCCCGGCCACAGCTAGGCGAAGTCCTTCATTGTCATGACAGCTCTGTTCGGCAACCCACTTCGCCCCATCACTGGCACGCTGGATCCGTTCCAGACAGCCTTCCAAAGAATCCGAGAGCGCCTTGGGGGTCGTCTCCTGAGTCGCTTCAGCAGGGGCCGTCGTCGAAGAGCCTCCTGATGTCGGCTGTACTGCAGCCTCTTGCAAAACGCAGCCGACCGTTCCCAACAGGTAAATCAAACCAAGAAGCCCAGTTCCAGCCAGCATCTTGTTCATGTGCACCATTCCTCTTCACATCGCGATGGGTAAGCACGGGTACGGTTGACCGGCACGTATATAACGAAGTCCCTCCCAGGCGCAAGCAGCATCGTCGAGTCAACAGGATCGGAGGCGTTCCTCCAGTTTCGTCAACGATCGTGCTGAACAAGCGCACGCGGTCATCACCGCATAGTCAGCACCACACGAAAGCGGGCCTTGCCGCTCAACATGCGGTCGTAGGCTGCCGGCGCCTGTTCCAGCGGAAACGCCTCCACAATCGGACGGATGCCGGTCAAAGCGCAAAAATTGAGGGCATCCTCCGAATCGCGGGCACTGCCCGATGGCCATCCCTGAATCGTCCGGCGGGCACCGATCAGTTGAATCGGTGTCACGGTCATGGGATCAGCCGACGCGCCAAGGACAACCAACTTGCCGCCGACCCCCAAGCCGTCGATCATCTCCGACATCGCTTTGCTGTTCGGAGCCGTCGCCAGAATCACGGCTGCTCCGCCGAGACTCGTCAGTTCCTTCGCCGGATCGGTGGTTTCGGCATCCAGGTAGCGCTTGGCTCCCAGTCTCAATGCGAGTTCGGCTTTGTCCTGACCTCGCCCGATGGCCACTGTGTGAAAACCCATCTTATTGGCAAACTGCACCCCGAGATGACCGAGACCGCCCACCCCCTGGACGGCAACAAGATCACCGGCCTTGGCTCCGCTGTGACGCAAGCTGTTGAATGTGGTAATCCCGGCGCAGAGAATCGGCGCCGCTTCCGTCGACGTCAGTGCATCAGGGATTGCCGCCAGCGCTTCAGTGCGGGCAATCAAGTACTCGGCATACCCGCCATCTTCATGGAAACCGGTCACGATAAACTTCTTGCAGCCCAGAAAATCGCCGCGGCGGCAGGGGGTGCACTCGCCGCAATGTCCCCCGTGCCACCCCACGCCGACACGCTGGCCTTTTTCCCAGGTCACCACTCCGGCACCTACCGCATCGATGACTCCAGCCACCTCATGGCCCGTAACGCGTGGATAGTGGAGCCCCGGCCAATAGCCTTCTTTGACAAACTCGTCACTATGGCAAACCCCGCAGGCTTGCACTTTAATGCGAACGGTGTTGGGCCTGGGCTCCGGCACCGGACCGTGGACGATCTTGAACGGACCCCCCGGCGCAGTAATCTGTACGGCTGTCATTTGTGTCATCAGAGCCTCCTCGGTTAGCAACTCATTGACCTTCTCTCGCAAGACTTATGCGCCCGCTTCAGCACCCAACGCACTGAATAGGATCTCATCAAATCCAGGCTTTGCCACCATAGTCCTCAGATTATTTGGTGCCCCGGCGCCTGACCATGATGTGAACCTTGGGTCCATGTGGAAGCGGGATATTTTCTTATCCTCGAACTCACGGCCTAATGCAACAGTTTGTGAGAGGATTTCCGCTGTGGTAGTGTGAGCAGACAAGTTTCGCCTCCCACAACTATGCCGAAGTGAGCCATCCTGAAGATGCTTCATATTGTCTGCAAGAGGTTTGAAACCACGATCGTTGCCATATTGAATGAAGTGGGGCTCAAGGGACACACGGTAATTTCAGGCGTGGGAGGCCGTGGCGTGACCGGGACCGTTTCCGGTCCTGACACCTCAACTGAACAAAGTTCAGTCATACGCTCTGCTCTCTCCTTCCTCACACAAGACGCCCGTATCATCTCCGGATTGATGAGCCCGTCTACGACTTTGCAGCAGACTGGTCCGTATTAGGTGCGTGAGACTGCCTGGCGAATTTTCCGTGGTCGGCCACAGCCGAATGACTCGTGAACCGTTGCTATGCCGCACCTTGAAATACACGCTATACGCCGCATTGGCTGGCTCCGTGCCGCTGTACTTGGCGCAAATGACGGTATTGTGTCCACGGCGAGCCTCGTCTTAGGCGTCGCGGCGGCAGGCGCGAGTTCAACGAGTATTGTGACCGC
>JAYWIP010000275.1:0-11272 GCA_039794465.1 Nitrospira sp. | reverse complement strand
GGGGCCATGCGTTCTGGTTTGTGGATGAACTGTTCTCGGCGCCGTTGCACTGGGGCTTTGTGACGTTGGGCTGGTGCGGGTTGTTCGGGGCGGCAGGCGGCGTGGCCGCGCAGATCGTCAGCCGGATGTCGAACCTGGCGGACGTGATCTGGAACGGCGCACCGAAAGACATTCTCGATCCGTTTTCAAAGCAGATCAGTCCCGAAGCCAAAACAGGGTACTGAGGAGAGCAGCGCCCAGATCCTAAGTCCGTATTGTCAGACCGCTGCTGCCATGGGTCTGATGAGGCCCGGCACCTCGATTAAGGGGTGCCGGGTCAAATTATGTCTGCCCCCGTCCTCGGCGGTCACATCAGTGGCGTGATCGTTCTTCCTCCGATCTTACACCAGCCTCGTCTCCGGTCTCGCAGAAGGGATTGGGACATCATGTTTCGTGTGTCCCTTTTTTCCCGTTGTTTCTCCGATAACCGTCCAGCAGTCGAGACAGCGTAAGTGAATGAAATGTGAACGTTTGAGCGAATGCTCCTGTACGACTGTCCACGCTGGTGGAATCTGGGTGCGCTGACGGCAGAGTCCGACAGTCGATGCGAGACGCCAATCTTCACGATTGCCGCGCAAATAGTTCATTTCAGCGGCGACAAGTGATGGCGGCACGGACGTTGCGGTAGGTTCGAGTATACACAGAGATTTCCGGCTCTGTGGGTGCTGGGCGGTGAACTCCCTTGTCACTAGCCGGCACAGGTTGTTCATGAGTGAGCGGTTGTCCCGACCGCTCCACTGCAGCAATGAGGGGGTCACAAGTGAGAGTGGCCCCCTCATGTTCTATCGGATGGGGAGCTGCGATGATTCTTCTCCTGCTCCCACGTAGTTGCGTAGGTTTTGTTCGGGAGGACATCCGATGCAATGCCAGACGAGGATCGACGTGGAAGAAACGTTGCGCCGCAGGTTGGCGGAAGTGGATCTTGATCAATTGGGCCGGACCTATTGGGACCAGAACGAATGCCTCATTCTCGATCGCTTCATTCCGAAAATGATTGTCAACCCCTGTCTCACTGAAGTCGAGCTGCTTCGGAAGAACATCTATCGGAATTACCTGCCGGGCCATAAGCAGGGAGGCAGCGTCAGTTATTACGCGATTGCGAACGAATCGCAGGAATCCGCCATTATCTCTCTCTATCGCTCCCAGGCATTGCGGCGATTTCTGAGCCAACTGGTGAGGGAAGAATTGCTGCTCTGTCCCGAAACCGACCCGCATTCCTGTGCGCTCTATTATTACACGCAGCCCGGCGATCACATCGGCTATCACCACGATCGGTCCTACTACAAGGGCAAGCGATATACGGTCTTGATGGGCTTGATCGAGCGCTCCGAACGATGCCGGCTGGTGGCCCATCTGCCCACACCGGGAACGACGGAGGACGTGACCGAGCAGCCTATCCCGCTCGATCCGGGTTCGCTCGTGATCTTTAACGGTGACACGTTGTGGCACGCCGTTACTCCCCTCGGTCCCAGAGAAGAACGGATCATTCTCACGATGCAGTATGTGACCGATCAGGAGATGGGGCCGTTTCACCGTGCATTCTCGAACCTGAAGGACATCTTCGGTTATTTCGGTCCGGCAGCCTTGATACACCGGCCGACTGCGGAGCGAGGTTCGATCCGCCATGCCGCGCCATCGCAGCCAACCGCGATGGCGGATCATCCAACGCTACAATTTCTCGCGGGAGCCGTCGGTGCGCCTTTCCATCGCAATTCCTGAAGCCCAGATTCTGGCAGCCCCGGCCGTGCTGCGGCTCATCCGGATGGCCCAGGCCTCCGACATGGAGTCGGACGACCAGGGGCCGGCCTATGTGGCGTACTTCGAGGATCTTCTCCAATCGGTTGATGTCGTCAGACAACTGATCGAAGAGTGTCGGGATCCGTACGGCATCAGGATCACCGTTGATGAGCGGCAAGTCACGGACCCGGTCACGTTCTACCAGATCCTTCTCTGCCACAGAGCGAGTTTCAGGGCTTCGGACCCGGTTGATTACTGTCTTCAGCAGTCGGCACAAGGGGATGAAGACGGAGGATGCCCCGATCAGTCCTGTGTGTCTCACTGCCCGTTCATTTGTTCGCAGTGTGTGGGTGTTCGGAGCCATCGGGATGCGCCGCCGATTCCGACTCGGTTCTTGGAAATGGCGCGCCAGGCAGACGTGGACTGGTGTCCGAATCTGCGCATCGCCAAGTCAGATGCGTGAGCCATTGAGCAGCAGTGGAAGGGGGCCAAGATGAGGAGGCGCAGGCTGCCTATTTATTCACCACGCTGATGCCCGGGTGGTCGGGAGCCATCAGCTGATTGCTCGAAGGAGGGCCGTGCTCCTCGATGCAGAGTCAGGGGAGGCGCATCATGCAGGTTTGGAAAAGCAGTAGGAACATCGGAGTGTGGGCTGTCGCGGTTTCGCTCGCGGCGGGGTCCGCCCTTTGTGGCGTGGGGACGGCCTTGGCTGAAGATACGACGACGACCGGGAATCGCGTGTTCTTTCGCGGGGGCTATGGCGCACTCACGAGCGATCGTGCAGGTGAATTGATCACCGATGGTCATGGTGCTGCCGGCACAAACGATGGGAAGGGCGGCTATTACATCGGTGGCGGAGCGGAATTCATGCTCACCAGAGATTTGTGGGGTATGGCGAAAAGCATCGCGCTGGTGGGTGAGGTCGGAATGGAATTCAAGCGGTGGGCTTCCGCCAACGTCGCGAATGGAGATACCGCCCTTCCTCCCGGGCCGGGTGGTGTCACGGGGGTGAGTAATGGCGGTCTGAGCAAGGTGCAGCTGACCATGTTGACTGTGAGCGTGGCACCCAAGGTGAAGTTCATGCAGGGGACCGATTTCCAACCCTGGGTCATTCCGGCGGGGCTGGATTTCCACGTCATCAGCCCGACGTCCAGTCAGATCAATTACTTGGATATCGGGGTTCAGTTCGGCGGCGGTGCTGAGTATCGGGTTTGGAAAGAGTTGTGGCTGGGTGTCGACAGTCGATTCCATGTGGCGTCCAATCAAACCAACACCGTGAACAATTTCTGGACCACCGGTGTCTACGGGGCCATCGGGTTCTAGAAGATTGGATGAGTATCCTGGTGTTCGTGTTCTTGAGGAAACCGGGGGAAGAGAAGAGTAGGTGAAGAGGAGCACAAGCTGCTTGAGATCAGCGGATAGCTCCCTCAAGATTCTATAGGAGAAGGTCATGTTGAGGTTTTCGCTTGTGCTGTTCCTCATCCTTGGCGTAGCCGGCACGGTGTCGGCGGATGGTGCGCACGATCATCATGTACCACAGCTGGCGGGCCGGACGACGACCAGCGTGTCCTTTGGGAACGACCGTGTGACCATCACGTTCGGCCCGGTCGACCTGCCGTCGGGGCACGACGGTGAGTTGGCTGCCAGCCTGCCAAAGCATATCTTTACCGTGCCCGATGACATGATCATGATTGGCTTCCATTCCGCTGTGTTTCAAAAAGACGGGACACCCCTCCCACGCCAGTACCTGCACCATATTTTGATGATCAATCAGGATCAGCACAGCGCCGCCTGCCCCGGTGAACCGTTATTTTTCGCCGGGGCCGGAATGGAGATGGCGCAGACCCGGTTTCCAGCCGGGTACGGAGTCAAGCTCACGAAGGGCCAGAAACTCATGACCATTGTCGCCTTCTATCACGGTGTGCCGCCGACGAAGGACGTCATGGCCAGCTTCACGATGGAAATGGCGCCGAAAGGGTCGGCGGTGCGGCCGCTCGAGGTGTACCAGGTCGGTGTCAACACCGTCTGTTTTACGCAGTTCGACAAGCGGCGATCGGATGAGTCTGACGAGGGCATCGAGGTCCAGCGGGGTGTGCAGGTGGATCGCGCGCCGCTCAAGTTCCGTATGGACGGCTGCGTGAAATTCGCCTACCCGCACGGGCATGATCAGGTGCTCTTGATCGCCTTGGAAAACAAGACGGCCCGGAAGACGCTCCTTCGGACAGTGCCCGATGTGGCACCGGACGGAACGTTTCTGTCGTTTCCGCCGCACCAAGTGTATCGAAACGAACAGGGTTTTCCCGTCAATACTCGCGACGAGTACGAGATGCTGATGGTCCATCACCGTCCATTGCAGGAACCGCAGACGAATCATGGAATGGGCAACTATCTGCTCTACATGACGGCGGGTGGTTGCCCTGGCTCATCGTGAGCGGTGCCGCTTACGCCATAGGTCGATTGTCACCAAGGTCACCAAAACCAATGTAAGAAACTGTCCTCAAAGCTGAAGGATGCGTCGGCCTCCTTTGGCCTTGCCGCACCAATGCCCCAGTCGCGAGCGAAGCGGGTGAGGTGCCCTTTGAATGAGTACGTTCATCCTCCCTTCGGATGTTTATAAAAAGGAGTTGAGATGTCCATCTCCGAACAGACATCAGCGCTCAAGGTACCCCAACGCCAATATGTGAACTTCGTGTTTTATAGAGTCGATCCGGCCTGGCGGCGCTTACCTGAGGATGTGCGCGCCCAGGGCAAAGAAGACTTCCTCGGGCTGTGGAGGACTTCAACGGCAAAGTGTTGGTGGTCCCCTATTCCACAGTCGGCATCCGGGGAGACTGCGACTTCATGCTGTGGCGCATCAGCCACGATCTCGACCTGTTCCAGGACATGGGCGCCAAGATCCTCGCTTCAGGTTTGGGGCAGTATCTCTCCACTCCCTATTCGTATCTGGCAATGACGAAACGGTCCGTCTACGTCGATCACCATTCGCATGCAGGGCAGGAAGGCAAGCGCCTGACGGTGGTACCGGGAAAGAGCAAGTACATCTTTGTGTACCCGTTTCTCAAGACCCGAGAGTGGTTTCTGCTGACGAAGGCCGCGCGTCAGGGCATGATGGACGAGCACATCGAAGTCGGACATCGGTTTCCGTCCGTGAAGCTCAACACGAGCTATTCGTTCGGGTTGGATGATCAGGAATGGACGGTGGCGTTTGAAAGCGACAAGCCGGAGAACTTTCTGGACTTGGTGATGGCGCTGCGGGAGACGGAGGCATCGCGGTATGTCCTGCGGGATACGCCGATTTTCACCTGTATTCGCAGGAGCCTCAAGGACATGTTCGACACACTCGGCGGCTGATGCCTCAGAACTGAATGGTAGAGGGTGCCCGCGACGCATTACCGGAGCAAGCCTTGCGGTCAGTACATTCAGCTGCTCTCGCCGGATTCATCAGATGGGAACTATCTTAGATGAGCTCCGGGGCGGCGATCGGCGCTCCATCGGCCGTTCCAATCAAGTGGTAGAGATCGTTCGTCAAAAACCAGCGCTGTTTCCAGCTCTCATAGACGGTATGCATCACGAGGACGAGCTCATCCGCATGCGTGCCGCCGATGTAGTAGAAAAACTCACCATGGCGAATCCTGAGTGGCTCCAGCCTTTCAAAGCGCAGCTCATAAAGTTGGCGGCAAGGGCAACACAGCAGGAGCTGAGATGGCATTTAGCCCAGATGCTTCCGCGCTTGGAGTTGTCGAAGAGGGACCGCGTGATTGTTGTGGCGATTTTTCGGCGCTATCTTGAGGATCAAAGCCGAATTGTGAAGACCTTCGCGATGCAGGGCCTGACGGATTTGGCGCAGCAGGACCCCAGGTTCACGAAGTCGATTCGCCCGCTCATAGCCTCACTTACCCGGACAGGGAGTCCGTCCATGAAAAGTCGAGGGCGCAAGCTCTTGCTCAAACTTCACGCGTCACCGCTGTCCCATCCTGCCCCAGTTTCAAAATAGATACCGTCCAATAACTTAGACAGCTCCAACAGTATGATTTATTTAGGACTTCAGTCAGAGAGACGAGATGGTTGTTTTAGTCCGTAGACGAAATCCACAAGGCGGACCTGACGTTCCCATGCGAGAAGTCGTTGAAACTCATTGTTACTGCTGAATAATTGATTCAGAACGCCAGTAGACTTTGTGCGGCACGGTGCTTGCGCAAGTGAGTGATCGCTGGTGAGGGTCTGGGTGATTTTGGACCGGCCTCCGAATGACCCATTCCTTCGCAAGAAGGAACCCTTCACCAGCTCTTAACCCTCCAAGGCATGTAGGCCGGATGTGAGCCGGAGGCCGGTGCTCTCAATATCATGAACACAGCCATCGCGACAACATACCTGGGAGGAGACCATGATGCATTGTCAACCATCTCGCCCGCAGAAAGCGGGCACAGCGGGAGGAGGCCGAGTATGAAGTCCTTTCAATGTCAAACGCGGGACCGGCACCGAAGGGTCGGGACAGCCATGCTGGTGCAAAGCCTTTTGTTCGTAGGCAGCCTGGTGGCAGCCCCACTGGTGCTGGCGGGTGAGGGATCGAGCGATCCATCGCATGGTGCCCACGCCACGCCGGTTGCCATGCCGGGGTGGGCTCAACAGCTGAAAGGGCAGACGGTGGTGGAAAATGCCATCGAAGGTCGCGCCGACAACGCGCAAAAGATGGAGATGCAGCACCATCGGCTGATGGAGAAGCTGGAAGCGCAAGCCCAAACGGATGCGAAGGCCCAGCAGACATCCGGCGGGTTCAACGGCATGTCGATGATGCACCAGTACATGGGGCAGGATGGGAGCAGTTTCCTCCTCATGACGGATGCAGGAAAAGGTGAACCGGTGTTGAGCTCGGGAGGGAGGTGCCCTGCAGGTGTCCCGGTTAAACAGTTCGATGTGTCAATGATCAACATTGAAATCACATTGAACCGTTGGCTCGACTTTTATCCCGGCTATATGTATGCGCTGACGGAGGATCTGACGAAGATTCGCGATGAGGAGGCGAAGAATAGGGCGGCTCGGGAGAAGGACGGATTTGACCCCGGCGCCGTCACGACTGGTCTGCAAGGCGACATGATTCAGCCACTCGTGATGCGGGCGAATCCGGGCGACTGCGTAAAGATGACGCTGCGTAATCAGATGGAGAGTGAAGACGGCAGTCTCTTCATTCAGGCGTCCAGCATGGTTGTGAGTTCCACCGGGAAACCGGCCACCACGACCAACCCTGAGTCCATCGTCGCTCCGGGTAAGGTGCAAGAATTTGAATGGTACCTTCATCCGCAGATGCAGGAAGGTGTACGCCAGTTCCATTCCTATAGCCATGATCGTGAACTGACGGTGTTAGGCCTTTTCGGCGCATTCGTGGTCGAACCAAGGGGCTCCAAGTATCTCGACGCGCTGGGAAGCGGCGGATCTGCGCCGGAGGTCAAGAGCGGCTGGCAGGTGAACATTGATAATGGGTCTGGACCGGATTTCCGCGAGTTCGTGCTCTTCTATCATGAGATCGGGGATGAAGCATTTCGCCCCTTGAACAAGAAGGGCGATTTCCTCCCTCAGCGTGATCCGCTGACGGATGCCTACCGTCCTGGCGGGCGCGCGATCAACTATCGCAGTGAGCCGTTCGGTATCGATCAGATGCATCTCCAGCACGAGTATTTTGGGTTTGAAGATGAGTCCATGGCCTACAGCTCCTATACCTTCGGTGACACGCCGACCACGATCGCTCGTGGCTACTTGGGCGATCCGGTGAAGTGGCGGATTGTTCATGGTGGGTCCGAAGTGTTTCACTCCCATCATCCCCATAGCGGGACGATTCGGTGGCAGCGGAGCCCCGGCACCGAGCCGAACAACCTCTGGGCGATGGGTTCGGATGGTCCGGTGAAGTACCCGGTAGTAAGAACCAAGTCCGATCGTGTGGACGTGGAAGTCATCGGTCCATCCGAGGCGCTGGATCTTGAACCGGAATGTGGCGGCGGCGGTTGCCAACATTTGGCCGGCGAGTTCCTCTACCACTGCCATGTAGCCCATCACTATGTGGCGGGCATGTGGGGGTATGGCCGATTCTACAACACACTCCAGGTGGGAGCGGCCCACACGGACAGCATGCCTGACCTTCGGGAATTGCCCGATCGTCAGGGGCGAATGAAGCTCGGTGTTTCCTCTGATAAGTTGATCGGTACCACGGTCGATTGGTTCGGGAAGACGTTTAAGATCGTTGATAAGAGTCAGAAGACCAACTGGAAATCTAACCCAGTGGTGGTGAACATCAAGGATTGGGTAGAAATGTTCGTGCCGGCACAGGGAAAACCGGGCCATACCGACGATGAGAAGGGACAGATCCTGGCCTATGATTCAACGGTATGGGATTGGAAGTGGGATGGGAACATCGCGCGCGGTGAACGGGAAAGTACTGCGCAGAATCCCAAGTATACATGGGCGGCTAAGTGGGATGACAGCACCAGGCCTGCCATCCTGTTCGATCCAACCACAGCCAAGATGGCGTGGCCATTGTTCAAGCCGCACTTCGGCAAGCGTGTGCCGTTCTCGGCAAACCACAGCGGTGCGCCCTGGCTGGAACCGATTCATCAGGATGAAAATGGCGAGCGGACCTCCGAGCCGGCCAAGCCGGGCGAGCAGGGCCGATGGAGCCTCTGCCCGGAGAATGCAAATCGCAAACACTACAACATCCACTTTGTGCGGATGCCAATCACTCTGGCCAAGAAGCAGGGGAAAGAGCCGGCCATGGTCGATAAGGACGGCTTGATCTACGTGCTTCATGAAGAAGAGCGGTTGACCAGAGCGAATGACGATCTGAAGCTTCCCGCAGTCATCCGTGCCAATGTCTATGACTGTGTGGACGTGCTGCTGACGAGCGAGTGGGATGACGACGACTACACGAACTTCCAGTCGTCTAAGATCAACATCCACCCCCATTTCTTCCAGTTCGACACGGGGAATTCAGATGGTGTGATTTCAGGGTTTGAGTATGAGATGTCGGTCCGGCCGTTCACGATGTGGGGGAAGAAAACCAAGCATGGGTTACCGGCGCCGATGGTCGGGAAACTGGTCAGCGGGGCCAAAGCGGGGGCCACATCCATAAATATTACGATGGCGCCCGGGGCGACGAAATTCCATGTGAATACCGAAGTCATGGTGGGCATGGACTGTTTGGAGAAAGGGAATGACCCGACAGCCTCCTTGCCTCGGGACAAGAGCTGTCAAGAAGTTGCCAGGATCAAGGAGATCAAGGGCGATCAAATCACCTTTTTCAAGCCGCTCAAGCACAACCATCCGGCCAATGATTTGGTATCGCCGGAATTTGTCCGGTATCGCTGGTGGGTGGACGTGGATATGGGAACCGTGTTCTGGCATGACCATGCCTTCGGCGCCACGACCTGGCCGCATGGCGGCTTCGGGGTGACGATCGTCGAGCCCTATGGGTCGACGTATCACGATCCGAAGAACGGCAAGCTGGTCTACAGCGGTCCGATCGCCGATATTCACAGCAACGAACCGATCGGGGCCGGTGTGAGCGGGAGCTTCCGTGAGTTGATGGTGTCGATCCATGACACAGTGCCGCACACCGTGAACGTGATCGAAGCCGGCAACCCACCAGGACAGCCGATAGAAGTGGCACTGGAAGCAGGGAAGACGGTGTCGTTCCAAATGCCTGAGAAAATCTTGAAGGCGCCGAATCCATACATCAACGGCGGGACGCATACGACCGGCAGCGGCTTCAATTTCCGCGCGGCTCCGTTTGCACAACGTCTGTCTAACAATCCGGATACATCAAAGCTGTTTAGCAGCGCAATCCATGGAGACCCGGGTACGCCGTTGATTCGCGCGTATACCGGTGACACCTTGGTCTTCCGCCTGTTGCATCAGCTGATGAACGAATCTCATGTGTGGACCATCTCCGGCCATACTTTCCTGACGGAACGGTATGCGGCGGATGCCAATCGGAAGAACTCGATTCACGTTGGGATCGCCGAACGGTATGATTTGGTCACAAAGGCTGGTGGATTCCAGGGTATGCCGGGTGACTATATCCACTTTAATGGCAGAAGTTCACACTTCGCGGAAGGTGGATGGGGGATCTTGCGGGTACTCGACAAACAAGTTCCCGACCTGATGCCCTTGCCGAAGGGAACCAATCCCTTGAGCATTCCCGCCTCGCCGAGCTCAGTCTGTCCGGCGGATGCACCGGTGAAGAACTTCAGTGTGGTGGCGTTGGACCGCCCGATGAAGTTGAATCCGAAGGCGCCGGATGCGATTGAAGTGGACTTCGAGCGGAAGATTGAAATGACCATGCCGGAAGGCAAGATCTTCGCGCTGGAAGGAGAAGCAACAACGGTTTCAAGCGGTGCGACGCCGCATCCGCTGACACTACGCGCCAATTTGGGCGACTGTATCAAGGTGAATTTGACCAATAAGATGAAGGCAAGTCGGGCCTCGTTCTTTGCGCCGGGGTTGGCCTTTGATCCGAAAGACAGCCAAGGTTTGAACGTCGGCAACAATGGCGGCGACCAGACCATTGGTCCAGGAGAGAAACGTCTGTACACCTACTACGCCCATCCGTCGAACAAGGAGACAACCTCCTTGGTGTGGGACGGCGGCAATATCGTTGTCAATCCGCGCAATGGATTGTATGGCGCTGTCATCGTCGGCCCGCGTGGGTCGCAGTACCGTGACCCAGTGAGCGGTGCCGACATTTCACAGAAGAATTCCTGGCGGGCGGACGTGATCGTGGATACGACGCTCCCAGAGAACGTCGGAAAACGGAACTACCGAGACGTGGCCCTCTTCTTCCAAGATGAGGACAACATCATCGGAACGGCATTCATGCCCTATGTGCAGAATGTGGCGGGGTTGACGTCAGTGAACTACCGCGCTGAACCGTACAAGTTCCGTGAAGAGCAAGGCTGCTCGCTCGGGAAAATCTTCCAGCCTTGCGTCGTGGATAAGCCGGAGGATCCGGCGACGCCGCTGATTGAGGCACACGCTGGCGATGCGGTCAGGATTCACGTGATCGGCGCCAATAGTGAGCAAAACGGGATGTTCGGTATCGAAGGCCATGAGTGGCCGATCGAACCGTATATGCCGGGAGCCGACATGATCAGCGTGGTGGAGTATGCGGGATCTGAAACCCTCGATGTCTTCCTCCGTGGCGGTGCGGGTGGTCCGTATCGTCAAGTGGGTGACTTCGTGTGGTCAAATCAGCGGCTGCCCTATACCCAATCCGGCCAGTGGGGGTATCTCCGGGTGTTGCCGGCCGGCGATACACGAATCCAACCGCTCGGCCCTGCTGGAATGGGAGCCAAGCGGGCTGAGGCAGAACCCGAGGGGAAAGCCATTCCGACCGCCATGAAATAGGCGGAAGGGACAGGGTATATACCCTGGTGGGGGGGGCGCCGTAAGGGCGCGCCCCCCCCAGTGGTTTTGGGTGGTTGGGCAGGGGAAAGTTTGGAGGGTCAGTAGG
>JAYWIP010000274.1:0-2616 GCA_039794465.1 Nitrospira sp. | reverse complement strand
CTGGCTTGCGCTCGTGTTATTCCTCAAAGTAATCCGCCGCCGGCCTTTGTCGGTCAGCTGACACAACGATTTCTCATTTTCCATTGCGCGCAATTCATCTGCTCGCGAGGTGTGGCCAGTCCATCGGTCCATCCGCGTGCATCACAAGGAGGCATCTATGGCATCCTCCAAGAAATGGCTGTTGGAAACCATACTGGGATTTGCAATAGGAGGCGTGATGATCCTGTGGCCAGCTCCCGCTGTGCCTGAAACCGCATCGATCAACCTGCCGATCGAAACCGTGGCCGACTACATTCACGCCGTCATCGAAGCGGATCGGGATTTGTATACCAGGCATGTCGTGGAGCGCATGCAATCAAAAGGGATCGTTGTCGCTTCGGAGAACTGGGTGGAGATGAATACCTTGCCGCTACCGGCTCAATTTCTTTTGGATTCCGGACAGCATGTCGCCAAGAAAGGCTTAGGGTTTCAGTACCGATTGATCAGCTTGTGGCCGATCAACAAGCGAAACATCCCGACAAACCCGTTCCAGAGCATTGGGCTTGGTACGATTTTAACTCAACCCAATCGTCCCTACACCGGGGTCACGAAGGTCGGTAACACCCGCTATTTTGAAGCGGTGTATCCCGATTTGGCTGTTACCCAGGCGTGTATCGGATGCCACAATGCCCATCCTGACAGCCCGAAGCGCGACTTCAAGCTGAATGATGCCATGGGTGCGATCGTGATCAGTATTCAGTTGGGGCAGTAGCCGATCGGCGGTACTTAACCAGATCGGGCATCGTTGCTTCAGATAGTGGGGGATTCAGCCCTGAGCCAAGTCCTGACCGGCAGAGTGGCTTCGGCTCTGCCGGTTGTGGGATGAGAAATCCAACAAACTGTGCACCGTGGGATTAGCTAGCCGGCGTAATGAAGGGGCAGAAGAAGAACCGGGGAACTAGGCGTGGCCGGTTTTGCGGGTGCGTTCGGCGATCTTCTTGCGGAGACGGGCTTTTTCTAGACTGATCTGGGCTTCTTTAACTTCGGAAGGAAGGCCTCCCGCCTGGAGCCGGCGTTCGGCTTCTTCCACTTTAGCCGTCGCCCGTTCCACATCAATGTCCTCCGCCTTCTCCGCGACTTCCGCCATGACCGTGACTTTGGTGGGCGTCACTTCCGCATAGCCCCAGAGGATGGCCATATGGCTCGTTTGATCGCCCACCCGATAGCGGAGCTCTCCGATCTTCAAGGTCGAGAGAAAATGGCAGTGGCCGGGCAACACACCGAACTCGCCTTCCGAGCCAGGCGCGATGACTTCATCCACCTGTTGGCTCAACAGCTGCTTCTCCGGTGTTACCACTTCTAAGAGAATCTTCCCCGCCATTCTTCCCTCAGCCTTCCCTCATCACCAGGAGGCGGGCAAGCGATGCGTCCTCGACTACGCGCATGCAACGAGGGTCTTCTGAGACCGCGCGTTGCGCGAGCAAGGAGGACGCTCGGTTCGCCCGACTCTCTATACCTTCACTCCCATCTTCTCCGCTTTCGCAATCACTTCTTCGATCGGCCCGACCATATAGAACGCCTGTTCCGGCAGATGATCATATTTGCCGTCCAGAATCTCCTTGAAGCTGCGGACGGTGTCCTTAAGCTTCACATACTTACCCGGCGCCCCTGTGAAGGCTTCGGCAACATGGAACGGCTGGGAGAGGAACCGCTGAATCTTCCTGGCGCGGGCCACGACCATCTTGTCGTCTTCCGACAATTCGTCCATACCGAGAATCGCGATAATATCTTGAAGATCTTTGTAGCGCTGCAGCACAGACTGCACGCCACGGGCCACTTTGTAATGTTCCTCGCCGATCACCTGCGGGTCGAGAATACGCGAAGTGGAGTCCAACGGATCGACCGCAGGATAAATACCCAGCTCCGCCAATTGCCGTGACAACACGGTGGTCGCGTCCAAGTGCGCGAAAGCGGTGGCCGGCGCCGGATCGGTCAAGTCGTCTGCCGGTACATAGATGGCTTGCACCGAAGTGATCGATCCACGCTTGGTTGAGGTAATCCGTTCCTGCAACGCCCCCATTTCGGTCGAGAGGTTCGGTTGATAGCCGACGGCTGACGGCATACGGCCCAACAACGCAGACACCTCAGAGCCGGCCTGGGTAAACCGGAAGATGTTGTCGACAAAGAGCAGCACGTCCTGATTCTCTTCGTCACGGAAATACTCCGCGACGGTCAGACCGGTGAGGCCGACGCGAAGACGCGCACCCGGCGGCTCATTCATCTGGCCGTAGACCAACGCGGCCTTGGACTTGGAGAAGTCATCCGGATCGATAACTTTCGACTCCATCATTTCGTGCCAAAGATCGTTGCCTTCACGGGTCCGTTCACCGACGCCGGCAAATACGGAAAACCCGCCGTGGTGCAGGGCGATGTTATTGATGAGTTCCATGATGATGACGGTCTTACCCACGCCGGCGCCGCCGAAAAGCCCAACCTTCCCGCCCTTACTGTAGGGTTCAAGCAAATCGACGACCTTGATACCGGTTTCCAGCACCTCGGTTTTGGTCTCCTGATCTTCGAGCTTTGGAGCTGGACGGTGGATCGGATAGGTTTTCTTCGTTTTGATCGGTCCCTTTT
>JAYWIP010000273.1:0-6969 GCA_039794465.1 Nitrospira sp. | reverse complement strand
GTCTGCTCGAACGTCAACGACGCGCTCATCGCGAAGGGACGGGCGCCGGCGAATTTTCCGGCCAGATACCCGGCCAGCGTCATGACGCCCTTGCTGTGGACCACTCCAGCAAGTTCTGCTTCACGCTGGACGTCGATCACGCCCTTGGTACCGACATAGGTCCGGGCCGTAATGCGTGTGGGACGCCCGAACGAATAGTCGCCGAGCTGGTGGACGGAGAGGCCGTTGACTTGGCCCACGACCTCGCCGTCGAGATCGACCATCAACGTGCCTTCCTTGATCTCATCCTGGATCCAGTGCTCGGCCAAGTTTGAACGGTGGCGCTTGTGCGTTACGGCCGCGTCAACGTCCGTTCTGGTCACAAAGGCGTGGCCTTCTTTCTTGGCCCAATAGCCGGCTTCACGAATGAGGTCGCTCACCAGGCTGAAGCGCAGCGAGAGCCGGTCATGCCGGTCGGCGAAACGGAAGCCTTGGCGGATGATTTCCGCCACCGCGTCGGCCCCGAAGTGGGGCAGTCCTTCTTCGCGGCACAGTTTGGCGACGAAGCGGGCATATTGGCGGTCCTGGCGTTCGCTGCGGACCACTTCCGTGTCGAAATCCGCCTTGACCTTGAACAGTTTGCCGAAATCTTCTTCATAGGCTTGCAGAAGGTGGTAAATGACGGGCGGCCCGACCATGATGATTTTGACGTTCACCGGGATGGGTTCCGGCCTCAATCCGGCGGTAGAGAATCCGTAAAATTCTCCGGGGTCTTCGATCTTGACCTCTCTTGTCTTGATCACGCGCTTCAGGGCATCCCACGAAAAGGGCTGGCGTAGCATGTCGAGGGCGTTCACGATCAAGTAGCCGCCGTTGGCCTGCAGCACGGCGCCTGCGCGGATCTCGGTGAAGTCGGTGTACATGACACCCATGTGCGCACGCCGCTCGATCTTCCCGATCAGGTTCGTATAGGTCGGGTGGGATTCGTCGATTACCGGAGCGCCGTCCGTGGGATCGTGTTCCACGATGAGATTGACGAGATAGCGTGTCAGGTCCGGCCGTCGCATCTCAAGGCCGGGAATGGTGATGGTCGGCCCTTCGCGCGGCAGAAAGTCTTTGTAGTGGCGGACGATATCGTCTCGCACACGCTCCAAAAAGGCGGACACCGCCGGCAACTCTTGATAGGTCCGCCGTAGGGTTTCATGGCGGCCCTCCAGCACATTGGTGACCACCTGACGGTCGAGATTGCGGAGTTCCTGTTCCGCCTCCTTCTCCAATCCGTGGATGCGCACATGGAATTCACGGATCTCGCCTTCCAGCGTCTTGCGCCGCTGGGTCAGATCCTGCTGCTCCTGCTCGGTCATGGCCTCAATCTCTTCATCCGTCATGGCGTGGCCGGCTTTCAGCGGGACCAATCCGAACCCTGCCGGCGTTTCTTCGAAACCGAATCCCCTGGTGCGGCTCAATTCCGTCAAATCATGGAACAGGGATTTCTTCTTGCCTTCCGTGTCTTCGTGCACCTTGGCTTTCGCGTCGAGGTATTTCTTGCTTTCGAAGGCGCCGGGGATGTCGCGTCGCAGACTCTCGATGAAGGAGGCCATCTCCCGCTTGAAGGCGCAACCCTGTCCGGCTGGAAACGACAAGCCCAGCGGGCGGGAGGCATCCTGAAAGTTGTTGACGTAGCACCAATCGGAAGGGGCGGGAGCCGCCTGCGCCAGTCGTGTGACCATCTGGCGAACGAGCGTGCCTTTTCCGGTCCCGACCGGGCCGGAGACGTAGAGATTGAACCCCGCGCTCTTCATGCCCAGGCCGAACTCCAGCGCCTCCACCGCCCGTTCCTGTCCGATAATTTCGGTGAGAGGCTCCAGCTCGCTTGTATCCTCGAAACCCAGGTGCCCGGGGTCGATCATCGGGGCCAGCATCGAGACAGGGACTTTGAATTTCTCCATGGTGTTCTACCGTGCCTTCGACGCCATCGTGGGCGGAAGTGACACGACGGTGGCCTGTGGACCTTTCTTCCCTTCTTCGAGGCCGAAGACGACTTCCGTGCCGTCCTCGAGCTGCTCGAAGGCAAAGCCTTGCAGCGCGTTTGCATGGAAATAGACCTCACCGCCTCCCTCTTTCAGAATGAATCCGTATCGCTCCCTGGGAAAGAGCTTGCAGACCACGCCGCGAAGGGGCGGCAGGGGCGGCAGGCGCACTTCGGTCTTCGCGCGTTTGTCCCGATACTTGCGCAATTCAATGCCGACGGCATCGAACGCGGCCCTGATGGCTTCTTCGAACGTCTTGTCTTCTTTTCTTGCCGTGAGCGTGTGGCGTCCCGGCAGGGTGACGACAACCAGCGCTTCTGCGACGTTCGCCAGTTTCTTGTGGTGCCGATTCTTGATCAACGTGACACGGCCATGAATCAGATCTTCGTGCCCCCGTTGCAGATCATCCATACGGGCCTCGATCTCCGACTTCCAGCGAGGGGTCATTGCGACATTGCGGCTTTCAATTTCCAGTTCCATGGTGCCTCCAGGCTATGCCGATCCGGTTCTTTGTCCACAGCGAAGATCAGCAAACGATATGCCGACATTGGAACGGGCTCCAGCCGCAGGACCGGCGGGGCGGTGCTCGATGTTTCCACGATTCTTCATGCCCTGTCCTGCCCTTCATCCCAATCGGCGCGACGGATGTGGCGCATTTTCCCACAGTATGGTTCCGTATGATGGGGCTTGATGCATCAGTTCGTGAGTGGGGTCAGGGGTAGTGGGTGAGGCGTGAAGCATATGGAGCAGAATGGTATGGGTGGAACATGACTTGCGTGAATTTGGTGCATGCCGACGCTTCGCAAGGACCAGCTCCAACAGTATCTCCGGGACCGGTTCGGTCCCGAGGTGGCGCTTTTGTCGTATAAGGTCATTGGCAAGGCCAGTTCAAAGGGGGAGCAGAAGCGCTATGGGTACGGGACGCCGGTCAAATTGACGTTTCGCCTCGGCCGTCGGCTGCAATCCGCCGTGCTGGAAACCATGAGGCCCGGGCCCTTCGGGCACGAGCATATGGCCGACCGCGCACAGGCGATCTTGTGGGACTATGATTCGTACGGTCGGCTGCCTCGCCATGTGAAGGCGCTCGATGTGGGGGCGTTCGACGGAACGCAGGAGCTCTTCTCTGTTGCGCAAGCCCGCGAGTTCTTCGTGCTGAACGAATGGGCGGAGGGGAAGAGCTATCACCTGGATCTAGCGGGGCTCGCCAAGGGCGCGGCGCTCCGTGCGCTCGACCGGGCGCGAACGGTCGTGCTGGCGCGGTATCTCGCACAGATCCATGCGACGAAACGGCGGGATGCGGATCTGTACAAGCGCCGGCTCCGTGAATTGATCGGCCACGGTGAATGTATCATGGGGCTGACCGACAGCTATCCCAAGCAATGCGGGTTCATCACGGCGGATTTGTTGCGCACGGTGGAAGAAGCCTGCAACCGGTGGCGGTGGCGCCTGCGAGATCAGGCAGGCCGGCTGTCTCAAGTCCATGGGGATTTCCATCCGTACAATGTGCTGTTCCGCACGGGGACGGACTTTTCCGTGTTGGACCGGTCGCGCGGGGAATGGGGCGAGCCGGCCGACGACGTGACCGCGATGACGATCAATTATTTACTCTGTTCTCTGATTCGATGGGGCAAGCTTCGAGGCCCATTTGAAGTGCTGTTCCGGTTGTTCTGGGACACCTATATTGAAGCCAGCGGCGACAAAGGCGTGACCGGAACCGCCGCGCCCTTCTTCGCCTTTCGCGGCCTGGTCGTGGCGAGTCCCGTCTGGTATCCCAACCTGACAATCGATGTGCGCCGCAGTCTCTTTCGCTTCATTGAGAACGTGCTCGATGTTCCGCGCTTTGAACCATATCGGGTGAATGAGTATTGCGGTATGTAGAAGGCGTCACTCGAAACATTGAGACAGATCGTTTGTCCTCTCGTATTCAGAGCACATCGCTGTTTCAGGGGTTACGATTGACGAATGACCAATGACGATTGACGGTGGTTCCAAAGGGTACGCCATTTGGCTCACCGGTCTGCCTGCATCGGGCAAGAGCACCATCGTCACGGCGCTGAGACCGCAGCTCGAAGGTATGGGTTGCGTGGTCGAAGTCCTCGAGTCCGATGCCGTCAGGCGCATTCTCACTCCGGCCCCGACGTATTCGCATGAGGAGCGGGATCTCTTCTATCGCGCGTTGGCATTCATGGGCGCGAGACTGGTGGCGCACGGAGTCACGGTCATCTTCGATGCGACGGCCAACCGGCGCGCGTACCGTGACTTTGCACGGAGCCTGATTCCCCGCTTTATCGAGGTGGCGGTGGAATGTCCGTTGGAACTGGCCATGCAACGTGACTATAAAGGCACCTACCAGCGGGGCCAGCGCGGCGAAACGTCGACCGTTCCAGGATTACAAGATCCTTATGAAGCGCCGCTGAATCCGGAAGTGAAGATCGATACGACGCGGTTCTCTGCAAAAGAAGCAGCTGAAACGATCTTCGAACTGGTAAGGAACAAGTTCGGGTAGTGGCCGGATCTTGCTATGCCCCGATCGATTTCACCGCTGGTTTAACGTACTGCAGAAACCATCTTCCTGCATGGTCCGCCACTTGTTCCAGCGTCCCAGGCTCTTCGAAGAGGTGTGTGGCGCCGGGGACGATGACGAGCTTCTTTTCGCAAGGCAGCAGTTCGTAGGCGGATTGATTCATCTCGATGACCGGCAAGTCGTAGCCGCCGACGAGCAGGAGCGTCGGCGCGGTCACCCGCTTGAGATACGGTTCGGCCAGGTCGGGCCGTCCCCCTCGTGACACGACAGCCTTGACGTTAGACGGTTCTCGCGCGGCCGCTTGCAAGGCTGCTCCTGCTCCGGTGCTGGCTCCGAAATAGCCGACTCCGAGATGCGCCGTGCGCGTGTCCGCTTCCACCCAAGCTTTGGCCAGCAAGAGCCGATCCGCCAGCAGATCGATATCGAACACCTTGCTCCGGTCATCGGCCTCGTGTTCGGTCAGCAGATCGAGAAGTAGAGTGGCCAGCCCATTCCGCTGAAGGTGACGGGCCACGAAATTGTTGCGCGGGCTGAATCGTCCGCTCCCGCTGCCGTGCGCGAAGACGACGACGCCGTTCGAGCCGGAAGGAAGCCCGAGTATGCCTTCCAAGAACAGCGCGTCACTTGTGATCGTGACCCGATGTTCGTGCGTAGGCGTCATGGCTTGGTCCGTTTCCTTGTCGTGCTGCAGAGTGCGGGTCTGGTCAGTGCGGTCGGCAGTTTGGTCTGTTCGTCAACACAGGCGGTATCAAGCTGCGCCTGAGTCAATCCGGTCACTGACGTGAGAGTCGCGCCGCGCAAGTCCGCGCCCCGAATGTCCGCCGCATCGAGGCGCGCGCTGGTGAGATCGGCTTTGACGAACACGGCATCCCGGAGGATGGCTTCCTGAAGATTCGCCTGAGTCAAGTTAGCCTCGGTGAAATTGGAGCCGCCCAAGTCTGCCGCAACAAGATTGGCCTCTTCCAAGTTGGCCTTGTCGAATCGCGATTGCCGGAGAAAGGCTTTCGGCGCGTAGACTTCGCCCATATCCGCCTTCATGAAGACAGCGCGTGTGCCCCGTGCGCCGATGAAGACGGCGCGAGTGAGGGAGGCATTTCCAAAGTCAGCTTCATCCAGTGCCGCATGGTAGAGAATGGCCATGCGGAACTTCGCCGAGCGCAGTTTCGCTTTGGCCAGGCTTGCCTCTTCCAGATTGGCTCCTTCCAGATCCGCCTCCTGCAAGCCCGCGCCGTAGAGATCGGCGAACCGTAGATCTGCGCCACGCAGGATCGAGTGCTGTAGGTTTGCCCCGCGCAGACTGGCTTCCGGCAGATAGGCGCTCTCCAAGTCGGCTTCGATCAGCCGGGCCCGCTCAAGCTTTGCGTTGTCGAGCAGGACACCTTGAAGGTTGGCGCGCGAGAGGTTCGCGTCGGCCAGCGTGGTGCGGCGCAGATCCGCGCCCATCAGATCAGCGTCCGATAGGACGGCCTTCCGGAGTATGGCCCCATAAAAATAGGCCTCGACGAAGTTGCCGCCGGTCATATCGGCGGACGAGAGATCGGCGCCCTCGAACTGGGCCCGTTCGAACGTGGCCTCGCGCAGCTTGGCGCCGGTGAGGGCGGCGTCGAAGAGCGCCGCTTCGTCGCCGATGATGCGAATAAGATTGGCACGCGTGAATGTCGCGCGGCGAAGATCGGCTCCGGCCACGTTTGCGCCCTCCATGGTCGCACCGGTGAAATCGGCTCCGGCGAGACTAGCCTGGATGAGCACAGCCAAGTTCAAATTCGCCCGCCGGAGGATGACGCCTTCCATTTCGGCCCGTTCGAGGTTGGCGCCTACGAGCAGGGCCCCGCTCAAGTCGGCTTGGCAGAGCTCCGCGCGCCGGGCTTGCGGATTACCTCGGTATTCCACCCATCGTTCGTGCGCATGCACCAGGGCGGTCAGTGCCTTGGCGGGGACGGGCTTCTTCTTGTAAGGGCCCTTGCAGGCAGGAACTGCGGAGATGGTCGGACTGGGTTGCGCGGGCCCGGTTGCCCGAGCCGATGGGGCAGCGAGTCCGATCAACATCACAATCCCGAGGATCACGGCTGGCACGGCGGCTCTCATCATCAGTGTCTCCTTCCACATGTTAGAAACCACGGTCGACTGCCTCGGCCAACGCCTGCAAGGCCGGCGAGATCCGAACCTCGTAGGGTGGAGCGGTCTCGATGGTTCGTAGAGATTCAGGAATGCGTGCGAGTTGCGCCGCGATATGGACGCGCAGGTCCGTCAGGTTCGGGCTGGGAGCGAGACGGCGGCCCTCTTTCATCACCGGATGCAAGAGCGGCTCACCCTGTCCGCGATCATCGAGTGGCGTGAGGACGTCGTAGTCGAAGCCTCCACGGTCCGCATAGGATCGGTAGACCTGTTTGCGGCCGGGCCAGGTGGCTTTGCCTTCGGAG
This sequence comes from Nitrospira sp., assembly GCA_039794465.1. Classification (GTDB taxonomy): domain Bacteria; phylum Nitrospirota; class Nitrospiria; order Nitrospirales; family Nitrospiraceae; genus Nitrospira_D. Next base: position 16 of record JAYWIP010000273.1, on the reverse strand, counting down.
CGCTTACGGCAGGGTC
>JAYWIP010000272.1:0-10544 GCA_039794465.1 Nitrospira sp. | reverse complement strand
GTGCCGAATCCGCATGTGTCGGTCCTGGCCGTCAAGCTTCATAGTTACAAGATCTATGTCACGGGGCGGGTCAATAAACCGGGTGAATTTCTGGTCGGCCATTATACCGACGTGTTGCAGGCCTTGAGCCTTGCCGGGGGACTTACCCCCTTTGCTGCTGAAAACGATATCAAAGTAATGAGGCGGGACCAGGGAGAACAAAAAGTGTTTCGGTTCCGGTATGGCGATATCCGCAACGGAAAGGGGCTTGAGCAGAACATCCTGTTGCAGCGGGGAGATGTGGTGGTTGTTCCCTGATTGCGCGAAGGAATCACTCTCTCGCAATACCGGTGAGGAGTCAGGGAACCACGATGGTGAGACGAAGGACCGTTCTCTTGGGACTGATCGTGGGAAGCCTCATGGCCATAGCCGATCGAGGAGCGATACTGGCGGCGGAATGGTCGATGGAGCCCTCGTTGGGGATCAAGGGAGAATATAACAGCAACCTCATTCTGACTGCGGCTCCCCACGAGGCGACGTACGGACACTGGGTTTCGCCGACACTCAAATTTTCCGGGGCAACCGAGAATCTCGATATCAGCGGGAAGACCGCGGCGGATTTTGTGGGCTACTACGGCGGAGTCGAAAGGGGATTGACGAATCTCTATTTTCCGGCCTCCGTGCGGTATCGGTTGGACAAACATACCTTCTCGTTCGACGGGGGATTCACGAGGGAGAATACGTTGAGAGGGGAATTGTTGCAGACTGGTGTCGTGCTCGGTTTTACGCAGAGGAACCTCTGGACGCTTGCGCCGTCATGGACTCATGCCGTTACTGAACGGTTCTCGCTTCAGGGAACGTACAATTACTCGAACGCAAGCTATGAAAGCGGAAGCCGGTTGGGGCTCCTCAACTATGAAGTTCACGGAGGAACTCTGGCGATGTCCTACCAGCTGACTGAGAAGGATCGGATACAGGTGATCGGAACCTACACAAATTTCAGTGTTCCGGCGGCCAATGCGCTTCGATCCAATATCGGTGGCGTTCAGATGTCGCTCGCCCATTCTTTTACCGACACGATCACAGCCACCGTCGCAGGTGGGCCGCAAATCGTAACATCCGGTATCCAGCTTAGAGCGGTTCATCTCCAGGATACGCAGGTGGTGTGGGTGGCCAGCGGTAACATCAGGAAACAGTGGGCCGATGGCTATGTGGAACTGGTCGGCGGGCGGCAGATCAATCCCAGTGGATTCGGACTGCTCATTCGCACGGATCGGATCGGGATCAATATGGCCAAGGACCTGACGGAAACGCTCACAGTTTCACTGAGCGGACAGGTGTTTTTTGCCTCATCGGTAACGTCGAGTGTCGCGCCGATCCCCCTCCCCACGAGTCGCTATGTGAATGTCACTCCCATGCTCAGGTGGAAGTTCGATGAGTGGTGGGCGGTCGACGTGGCCTACACCTACGGGCGTCGCGATTTGGACAGCCTGGATCAAACCGGCATCGCCCATGCGGCGACGTTCACGCTGACTTATTATCCCCCGAAATTGGCCGTGGGGCGATGAGGAAAGGGATGTATGTCTGTTGTAAACACTCCTGTTCATGTTGAGCGATCAATGGAAGCGGTGAAGTCCTTGCGAGACCTCTGGCAAATGTTCCGGCGCCGTCGCGCGCCGATTTTGCTCACGGCGATGACGATTGCGGTGGTGGGGATTGCCACGGCGTTTCTCTGGCCTGCAGCATACCGGTCGAAGGCGACGATCCTGATCGAAGAGCAGGAAATCCCCTCGGACATTGTCCGCTCCGCGATATCGAGTTATGCCGACCAGCGGATCGAAACGATCAAGCAGCAGGTGATGACGCGGGCGACCCTGTGGAGAATCGTCGAGCGATACGGCTTGTATGCCAAGATTCGGCAGCGCAACCCGGCGGAGGAGGTCCTGGAGCAGTTTACGAAAGACATCCAGGTGGATGTCATGAATGTGAAGGTCATCGACAAGCGCACGCAAACACCGACGCAGGCGACGATCGCGTTTACTCTTGCCTACGACGGAGAAAGTCCTGAGATTGCGCAGAAGGTCGCCAATGAGCTGACGAGCTTGTTTCTCGGCGAGAACCTCAAGACGCGCGAGCGCCACGCTCAGGAGACGAGTGCCTTCCTGAAGAAGGAATCGGAGCAACTCGCTGGCCGCATTCAACAGCTTGAGGTGCAAATGGCCGCTCTCAAGCAGAAGGCGGATGGAGCCCTGCCTGAGCTGACGTCGCTCAACATGACGATGCTCAGCCAAGCCGAACGGGAGTTGCTGGATGCCGATCGGGACATCCGCTCGTTGGAAGAAAAGAAAACGTATCTGGAGGGGGAACTCGCCATCCTGAAGCCGCATACCCCGATCGTCGGGGCCGGCGGAGACCGGATTCTGGATTCGGGCGAGCGCTTGAAAGCGCTGCGGGCTCAGTATGCCAGCGCGATCGGCTATCTGTCGGCGGAACATCCGGATGTGCTCAAGATGCAGAATGAGATCATGGCTCTAGAACGGGAGACCGGTGAGCACGCATCCCCGGATGAGTTGCACAAGAAATTGACGGGAGAACGGGCGCGCCTGACGACGTTAGTAGATCGCTATGGAGTGGAGCATCCCGACGTGATCCGCTCACACCAGATCATCGCCTCTCTGGAGCATGAGCTTGCGCGGGTGATCAAGACCGGGACTCAGAGCGCCGCGGTCAAGCCCGAAAACCCGGCCTACATCAGCATCCACTCACAGCTTTCTTCAGCGAACGCCTCCCTCCAATCGCTTCGGAAATCACGGGAGGGCATCAAACGCCGGGTGGATGAATATGCGAGACGTCTCGAACGAACGGTCGAAATCGAGCCGGCTTATCTGGATCTCCACAGAGATCGTGAAGAGTCCGTCCGAAAACACATGGAGATCATGTCGCGCCTGCTGGAGGCGGATGTCTCGAAGGAGCTGGAAATCCAGCGAAAGGGCGAACGGTTTTCGCTGATCGACCCTCCGGAGCTGCCGGAGAAACCTGAAAAGCCGAATCGCCCCGTGATCCTGATCCTGGGCATGATTCTGGCGGTGGGAGGCGGAGCGGGCAGCGGTGCTCTGTTTGAACAGCTTGATCGCTCCATTCGTGGAGGCGAACAGCTCGTCAAGATCGTCGGACTGCCTCCGCTGGCCGTCATTCCCTATGTGCCCAATCGGGACGACCTCCAGCGCCTCATGCGCCGCAGAGTCCGCGTCGCGGTAGCAGGAGTCGGTGTAGTCGCGCTTGTGATGATTTCGGTGCATGTAATGGGGCATCCGCTCGACGTCCTTTGGTATGCTGCCATGAGAACACTGGGTCTGACCTAGTCCGATGATTCATGACGGTCTATCTGGCGAGGATGTCTGTCAGGTCTATCTGGTCGGCTCGGTCCGAGGAGTGCGGGAGCGCGATAGGCCAAATTAACCGGAAAGACTGTTCTCTCGAGATATGCTTCACGAGGAACATGCTTTAAGGCGATTTTGCGATGAACGGTCATGAAGCTTGCGGGCTGAAAGAAAGGCGGAAGCATTTACGATGATGGACCAATTGCAGAGCGCGATGAGTCGTTTCAAGGCGCAGCAGGCGACGCAGGCGCCTCTCAGATCGAGTCCGCCGCATGCCGCCGCTCCGCCGTCCATTGTGTATTCGAGAACCAGGTCGATCACGATCCAGGAGGAGGTATTGCGGCAGCGCCGGATTCTCACTGGGCACGGCTCGCAGTTCGCGGATGCCTACAAGATTCTCCGGACGCAGGTCCTTCACCGGCTACGGGAAAACGGCTGGAATATGCTGGGGGTGACCAGTCCGCGGGATGGCGAGGGCAAAACGCTCACGGCGATCAACCTGGCAATTGCCACCGCCGCTGAACCCACGCAAACGGTGCTGCTTGTTGACGCGGACCTGCGGGCTCCGCATGTTCAGGAGGAATTCGGGTTGGAGCAGGGTCCGGGATTGACCGAGTTTCTGCTTGAAGGCCGGCCGATCGAGGAACTGCTGCTGTACCCCGGTCTCGGCCGGCTGATCATCCTGCCAGGAGGGCGCGGAACCGAACAGTCTGCCGAACTGCTGACCTCGCCGCGCATGGCGGCGCTGGGCAAGGAGCTGAAGCATCGGTATGCCTCCCGTGTCGTAATTTTCGACCTTCCGCCGGTGCTTGACCGCGCGGACGTGCTGGCCTTCAGCCCTCAACTCGACGCGCTGCTTCTTGTCGTAGAGGACGGCAAGACATCGGAACCGGACCTCCGGCAGGCTTTGCAAGCGTTGAAGGGAAGCGCACCCATACTAGGAACGGTCTTGAACAAGTTCGGGCATGATCGGCTCAACATCTCGAAGGTCAAGCGCCTGGCTTCGACAGAGCGAAAGCAGGGAAAGTAGGTCGTTTATGTACGAATCGTTCTTCGGTCTTCGCGCGCCCCCCTTTTCCCTGTTGCCCGACCCGGACTTTCTCTTCTTGAGTGGACGACACAAGCCGGGGCTGAACATTCTGGAATATGGGATCCTGAACCGTGCGGTCTTCACGGTGCTGACGGGAGAGCCGGGGACCGGCAAGACGACCCTCCTGAACAAGGTTCTTGAGGAACACCAAAGCCGGTTTATTGTGGGCGTCATTGGGACGACTCATCCGAACGACACGAGTCTTCTACCTTGGGTGGCGGACGCGTTCGGCCTCGATTGCGCCGGACAAGATACCGTGGGCTATTTCCGAACGTTGACGTCGTTTTTGAGACGAACCTTCGCTGATGGCCGACAGGTGCTGCTGGTTGTCGACGAAGCCCAGAATCTCAACCTGCAGACGTTGGAGGATCTCCGGCTACTCTCCAACCTCAACGACGGCCGCCAGGCCGGCCTGCAGATTGTTCTGGCCGGACAGCCGAGTCTCCGTGCCATGCTGACTCGAAGCGACATGCGGCAATTCGCGCAACGCATCACGGTGGATTATGCTTTGGAGCCGCTCGGCGAGGAAGACGTGCGAGCCTACATTCGTCATCGGCTCACGGTTGTCGGAGGCGATCCTGATCTCTTTACGGAGTATGCCTGCTCCATGGCCTATCGGCTTAGTGGAGGGACCCCCCGCCTGATCAACCAGCTGTGCGAACTGTCCATGGCTTATGCTTTCGGCGAAGGTGCGGAACGGATCACAGCGCAAATCGTCCTGCAAGTAGCGTCGGATCGCGCCGTCGGAGGGATTCTACCTTCTGTTATCGATCCGAAGACGATTCAGCTCGATCCGGATCGCGTTGCTCTTGAACTGCCGGTGACGCGATCGGATGCCGATCCCGCGCGAAACGTTCCTGAATGTCCGCTCCCCCGATCCCTGCCGGAGGCGGAGCCGGGGCCGAACGGCCTGCAGCCGTACCGGCAAGGCTTGGATCTCAAGCAGATCGGACAATATCATGAGGCTTTGAAGAAATTCGAAGCAGCCGGGCAAGATCCGGCTCTCCGGTTCAGGGCGACCGCGCAGCAGGGGATGTGCCTGCGGGCGATCGGACGGCTCGATGATGCGGTGGCCTCGTTTCGGCAGGCACTTGCCGCCAATGGAGCCAAGACGGGGGACCTGATGAATGTCCGGTACGCCCTTGCGCACACCCTCGACAGCATGGGACAGAGCCGTGAAGCTCAGAAGCAGTATCGTGCGATCCATGATATCGACCCTCTGTACCGCGATATTGCCGACCGCGTCGCGGTGGTGGACGACTCTTTCTTGAGCCGCGGGTTTCTTTTGCTGCCGATGAAATGGATGAGATCTCTTATGGGGCGATGGTCGTAGCCCACGCTTCGTCGCTCGTTGTTTGTGAAGCCCATCGGTCAACGGTTTCATGTTTCAAGTTGCAAGTCTCAAGTTCAAAGTTTCAAGTTGTGCAGAAACCTGAAACTTGCCACTTGAACCTTGCCACTTTGCCCCTCCCGTCCCTCTGAGTTAACCCACACCGGACTCTGCCGTAACGCGCCCGTAATCGCGTCTTCATATTCTTCCCTTGTTACGAACCTACATCTCTTATGTGAGGAACAGATGAGAATTGCCGCTGAATTGCGGGGGTGGGTGTGTGCTCTTATGACGCTCGGCCTTGCCGCAGGATGGTCACCGGCGGCCGCCGGAAAACTGGAAGATGTGTTGCTGGAGAATAAGCAGATTACGGTTGAACAGTGGATCCAACTCAAGGCGGATGAGGAAAAGCGGCAGGCGAAACAGGTGGAGGAAAGCCGAGGCACCAGCGACCTTCCTCTGCGAGAACGGTGGTATGAGAAGATCAGCATCCGAGGGTATACACAATTTCGGTACAACCATGCGATCGACAACGACCTCTTGCGAAACCCAGGTGATCGCTCGATTGCGGGCAACAACGAGTTCTTCATCCGGCGCGCCCGGCTCATCATCAGCGGTCAGCCGCATGAGCGCGTGTTCTTCTATTTTCAACCCTCCTTCGAAGGCTTGATCGGCGGCGTCGAGCAGTCCGGTGTCGTGCGCGATCTCTATGCTGATCTGTTTCTCACGCAAAACAAAGAATGGCGCATTCGGGCCGGCCTCTCAAAGGTTCCCTACGGGTTCGAGAACATGCAGTCGAGTCAGAATCGACTCGCGTTGGACCGCAATGACGCGCTGAACAGCGCAGTGCCAATCGAACGGGATCTAGGCGTGTATCTGTATTACACGCCGACGGCGGTGCGGGAACGATTTAAACGACTTGTGGACAGCGGGCTTAAGGGATCGGGCGATTACGGCATGTTGGGGATCGGAGCGTATAACGGTCAGGGGAACAATATCCGAGATCGAAATAAGAACAAGCATGTAGTTTTTCATGCCATGTATCCCTATGAGTTCCCCAACGGCCAAATCATCCAGGTAGGCATGGATGCGTATACCGGGGAGTTCAATGTCGGAGCATCACCGGTGGTTCCGGTCAGCCCCGCGCCGGGAACAAACGGCGCGCCGATCGCCCCGCTGCTGCACAATGGGGGCAATTATCGCGATGAGCGCGTGGCGTGGCACTTTGTGATTTTCCCCCAGCCGTTCGGGCTGCAGGGCGAGTATACGATCGGCCGTGGCCCGGAACTCAATCAGGCCCGGACAGAGATCACGAGCGGAAGTCTGAGCGGCGGATACATCCAGCTGTTCTACAACTATCGGTGCGACAGTTTTTGCCAGAACATCGTCCCGTACGTTCGGTATCAGGAGTATTTTGGAGGCAGAAAATCTGAAGCGAATGCTCCGCGGAATTCCGTGCGGGAATATGAATTCGGCGTCGAGTATCAGCTCAACAAAGCGTTCGAATTCACCGTCGCCTACGCCTGGGGCCAACGGACTTCTAATGACGCGTCGACTGTTCCGGCCTCTTGCGCCAATATCGATCTGCCGACGCGGCCGTCCTGCACGCTGTCTCCCTATCAACTCCAGACCGGCAATCTCCTGAGATTCCAGCTGCAGTGGAATTTTTGAGCGGGCTAGGGAGTAGACGGTCGCGGGACGGTCGGTGTCACAGGCAGCCGGCTGAACAGAATGATCAGTTCCCGCTTGTCCCGTTGGAACAACACCCCCAGGGCGCCATCATCCGGCCTGACCTGGAACTCCGGCGGCTCAAAATGCAGGGTCCCTTTTTGTGGGGCCAGTGAGCGCAAAGGGGTCAGCCGATCATCCTGGTTGTCGGCCATGCCGCTGTCGCCGATGGCATTCGTTCCCGATCGATAGTTGCTTAGTACGACGTGCAGCCGCTCTCCATCTACATACACTCCGCCGGACGTGACCTCCCGATTCGTGAAGGCAAGCAGTTTGGATTGGTAGAATGTGACTACTTCTTCGGGTGTGGCCTTGTTCAAGCCTCGGTGGAGCAACGGTGCCAAGAATGCCACCTCCTCCTCGGTAAACGCCTGATGGCGGCGCGGAATGCTGAGGTCATCGTAGAGCGGCAATCTCGTCAGTGGCTCCTGAATCATGATCCCTCGTAGCACGGCCGCCATTTGTTCGGTTGAGACGTCGGCCGGATGGCTGTGCCTGGCGTCTTGGCTCAGAGATGGATCAGTCTCGAGTCGGACGAAGGAATGGGGAGTCTCATAAACAGTAAGGGTCGGGATCGGCGCAGAGGCGCATCCGCTCAGCACCAGCACCCCGAAGAGGTGCCAAGTCCGCCGGTCGGACAGTCCTAAAAGACTGTTCACCAAGAGGGTAGGGCTCGGTAAGTGCATTAAGAGCCTGACCGAGATTCGGTCGGACTCGACTTGTCCGTCTGAGCCGCTTTCATGGATGGGGACCATTTGGACGCAACACGCGCATACTCCGGGGGCGAAAGCGGAAAATATCCAAAATCGGCCGCCAATTGCTGCCCCTGCTGGCTCAAGGCGAAGCGAATGAGCTCGGTCGATGCTGGGGTGGGCGAACCTTTCGGAGGTTTGGCGACATAGAAGTACAGGTTGCGCCGCAGCGGATAGGACCCATCCATGGCTGTTTGCACGGAGGGGGCTACATACCGACCGCCTTTCACCGCGGCAATCGGAACCGGTTTCACCTCCGAGGTCTCATAGCCCACTGCGCTGAATCCGATCCCTTCAGGATCACCGCCGATATCCAGCACGACGGATGCCAATCCCTCGCCGTCCGTGAGCCTTCGATGAAGCGAGCCGCCTTTGCACACCTCTTCTCGAAAGAAGTTTGCGGCGCCGGATTTCCCATTCCGGCCGTATAGGTGAACGGGAGTCTCAAACCATTCGTCCATGACGCCGACCAGCCCCCAGGAGTCAATGGTATAGCCCACGCCACGCCGCCGTTCGCTGCAGAACATGGCGTCCAGTTCCTCCAGTGACAAGCCAGTAATGGGATTGTCCTTGTGAACGAAGATCGCCATGGCATCGATGGCCACCGGGACTTCGGTCGGCTCGTACCCGTATTCCTTGACGAACTCGGAGATTTCCTGAGCAGTCATGCGGCGGGGTATCACGGCGATGTCTGTTCGGTGCTCCAGCAGAGCCGGGAGCCCCGTGTCCGATCCCTCCGACAATATATTGACCTTCAGCCGGGGATGCCTCAGCGCCAAGCCATCCGCCCAGGCGCGCAACAAGGGTTTCAACGTCTCGGGCCCTGAGACAACCAGCTTGCCCGAGGCGGATTCGCGATAGGTGTAAGAAAATAGATCCGGGTCCAGCGTTGGACGAACCTGTCCCCAGGTTGCGGGAGGGAGCGATACCGCAAGGGCGAGTAAGAAAAGGTAAAAAGCGAGGACGATGCGAGAGAAACGCATGATCCTACCTCCGGTATCAGTCGAGCGTTCTGAATTCTCAGGCTTAGAGTCTAGGGACCTCGCATTTCATCGAGGTCACCGATCTATTAACTTTGTGTTAACTCCCGGGCCCGCAAACAGCCGTCGACCGATGGCGCGCGAGAGTTTACCCACAGTTTACACCGCACAAACGACTAGTTTCGCATCCAAGGTTTACCATCACGCACCTATGATGACGACCTCATCCCCAACATCGGCGGGCGCGAAGAATTCTATTCTTCTCTTTCTACAGTCGGGGCCGTTCGCGCAGCTGCTGAGAAAAGTGTTAGAAACAAACGGTTACCATGTCACGATTGTGATGACCGAAAACGACGCCGTCACTGCGGCGAAGGCTTCGCTGCCTGCGCTGATCCTGATCGGACGCCAGCCTCGAACGGCGATGAATCTGCGAAGTCTGCCGTTTCTGAGCAGGGTCCCCATCGTCGCAGTGGAAGACGGCCCTATTCCCTGCCTCGAAGAGGAATGTGAGCAGGACTACGACTTGGGAGTCGATCTCGTCGTCTGCAGTCAACGGCCCCGGGAACTCTTGGCGCGAGTCCGGGCCATTCTCCGCCGCCCGGAACCGCGTATCGAATCGAGCACGTACTACCGCGTCGGTAAGATCAATATGGACCTGGACCGCCATGAAGTGACGGTGAACGGGCGGTTGGTCGAGCTCACTCCGAAAGAGTTTCAGATTCTCCGCCAGTTCCTGGAATCTCCAAACCAATTGTTCTCCCGCCAGGAGATGCTGAACAAAGTCTGGGGGCAAGGCTACGCCTTGGAAGAGCACGCGCTCGACGTCCACATTCATTCACTCCGCCAGAAGATCGAGTCTCAACCTGCGCACCCGAAGATGATCGTCACGGTGCGTGGCATCGGCTACAAGTTGCGAGATTAGCCCGCAGGGTTCTTACACCCTACTGATGCAATCGTGGATACAATACGTCGGACGATATGAGTCAGTCGCTGTTGGTGAAGCCTAAATCCAGGATGGTGCAGACGCACGTTGCGGCTTGTTGGGCAGGCACCCCTCAGCCGGAGTCAATGGCAGGACTGCTCCGGTGAAGGGACGGGGAGGGAAGGATCTTAAAATTCGTCGACCGAGACGGGATGGAGCAGGTCGCGGACAGACAGGATGCCCACCATCGCTCCGTTCTTGGTGACACCGAGGTGAATCGACCGGTGTTTGTTCATGAGGTCCGCCGCCTCCGTGAGCGGACGGCGTTCTTCAATGCCCACGACCGGGCTGCTCATGATCTCTTCCACGGGGATAAAATATGG
>JAYWIP010000271.1:0-4868 GCA_039794465.1 Nitrospira sp. | reverse complement strand
CTCTCGCTTCATTCTGTGGCTGGTACGCATTGAAATGAACAAGATTCCCTCCCACCCGTTGAACACACGCATCCTCCTCTATCGAAACACTGCCATGCGCGACTGCTAGACCCGGCAGAATCATCGGAAGCACCATGAGCACACTGAAAATGTTTCGGCATGAGACGACCCGTTTCATTTTGATCGGGACGAGACTTACTGTCTCACTCTGTATCGCTCTGGATAGGATACTCAGGGCGACAATTGCAATGAATATCGTCATCATCGATTTTCACCCCCTTCCACCCCTACTGCGGAATCATACTCTCGAGCCATGAAGGCCACATTAGAAATTCGTGAAGAATTTTTCATGATCTTTTCCCGTTCACAACAGCGCATGGTCAGACAGGATCGATTCAGCTGCTTTACGACCCGACAACAATGCCCCATCCAGCGTCCCACTTTCGCGGTAATCGCCACACAGATAGAGCCCCACAGCCGCACGCGGTGAAGCGGTGCGGTTATCAGGTGAAAGCACGTCTATGGGAGGCAGCGCACGGTGAATGCGATCAGTCCGCACATGACGCCATTCGTCGACTTGCGAGCCGAACCAGGATCGAAGGTACAGCCGTACCGCTTGTGAAACATCCTCATGCGTATCATCCTGTCCAGTAGCCGTCACTGAGATCAAGGCTCGCCCAGGCGGCGCGTACGACGGCGCCGCTTCACTCAGGACACAGACGGTCCGGACAACCCCATCGCCTTCCCCATTCAGCATCAACCAGGGGCCGCGTTGCGGAGCAACCGGGGCATCGAAATAGAGCGTCATCGAGCCACGGGCTGAGGCTTCTGGTACGTGCTCCCCTCGCAAGCGGGACGCGGTCACGTCATCTGTCGCGATCACCAGTACGTGGGTTGTGAGACGTTCCCCGGACTCCAGTAGCACACTCGATCCTTGAATCTGATGTACCGCGTGGTTCAAACGGATTGTTCCTGGCGGCAAGGAAGATGCCAGTTGTTGCGCAATGGCACCCATGCCGTCCCGCGGTACAGCGGTTGCTCCTCGGCAGAAAGCCGCCCAGACCAGCTCAAAAATCCAGCAGGGCGTGCTCAATTCTGCCTCCAAGAAAACGCCGCTGAGAAACGGTCTGAGGAAATGACTCACCATGGCGTTCGAAAAGTCATAGGCCTGCAACACATCGCGAGTCGGCCGTCTCGAGTCTTTCATTACAGCACAGAGCCGGTGCTGCAAGACGTCCCGTCGCAGACGCAACATCCGGAACTTGTCGGCGAGCGAGCCGACGGGGCCGAGCAACATCTGTGGAAGATCTTGCGGCCGGCGAAAGGGATCGCTCATCACATGAACGCGGCCGGCATAACGGACAAGCGCACCCGGGTGAAAAGGCATGAGATTCAGCTCGGCATAGTTCAGCGTCTTGCGTGCCTCCGGATACCCGCTGAGAAAAACCTGAAACCCACGATCAAGTTGAAAGCCCTCGACGCGATCCGTGCGGACACGCCCCCCGATACCATCGGACGCTTCGAGAACCGTGCACGCGAGACCGGCGTTTGTCAGACGACGTGCACAGGCCAATCCGGCAAGACCGGCACCGATAATGAGCACCTGTGGAGTGGTGTGTTTCATGTCACGATCCCACGGCTTCTTCCAATGTCGGTGCACAGAATTCGATGTGGGCCATAACACACAACTTACCCAATCATATGTGGACACTGTCGGGCCGCCACCCCGACTTGGCGTAGAGGAGATGGACGACACTGAGAGACCGTTCCCGGAACCCGCCTTCACAATAACAGAGATAAAAGTCCCAGAGACGCAGGAATTCCGACTGATACCCTAGCGCTTTGATATCCGGAAGCTTCGCGGCCACGTTCCTCCTCCAAGCCTGCAGCGTGGTCGCGTAGTGCATTCCGATATCTTCGAGATGAATCAGCCCCAGATCGCCGGCTTTCGCCGATTCCTGCATCAGAGCGCTCACGGAGGGGATGCAGCTGCCCGGGAAGATGAAGCGTTGAATAAAGTCCACGGATCGCTTCGCCTGCTCGTAGAATCGTTCGTCGATCGTGATGCCCTGAATGAGGGCCAGCCCGGAAGACTTCAACATCCGACTGCAGACATCGAAAAACGCTTTGTAAAACTGATGCCCGACGGCCTCGATCATTTCGATTGAGACGAGCTTGTCGAATTGCAGGCCCAGCTTCGGCAAATCCCGATAATCCGTGAGCAACACCGTGACGCGATCAGTCAAACCGGCGTCCTGAACTCGCTGCAAGGCCATGTCATACTGCTGCCGCGAGATTGTTGTGGTCGTCACACGGCATCCGTAGTGGGACGCCGCATGGACGGCGAATCCACCCCAACCGGTACCGATTTCGAGCAGATGGTCGTTCACCGACAGCTTCAGCTTGCGGCAAATGCGATCGTTCTTCGCACGTGAGGCCTCTGCGAGGGTGGACTCCGGTCGCTCAAAGTAGGCGCAGGAATACATCATCGTCTCGTCAAGCATGAGCCGGAAGAACTCATTGCCTAGATCGTAATGGGCGGCAATGTTCTTCGCACTGCCGGCTTTCGTATTACGATTGAGCCAGTGGAGCGTCTTGAGCAACGGCTTGGACACCAGTACGAGGCCGCCTTCGATGTTGTTCAGAAGCGATCGATTCAACACAAAGATACGAACCAACGTCGTGAGGTCATCACAGGTCCAGCGCCCCCGACGGTACGCATCGCCAACTCCGACGGTGCCACCCAACGCAACGTCGATATAGGTGTGGGGATCATGAATGGTGACGGTCACCTGGAGTGGGCACTGTGAAGTCAGCTGACCAAAAAAATACCGTTCCTTGCCCTCCAGGAGCGTGATGGCGCCATGCTGCAACTTGTTGAGCTTGAAAAAGATGAGCCGGCGTGCAAGCCGGGAGAGCCGGCTTACGCCCGATGAGAGACCCTCATGGCTGCTGAGCCGATCGTTGTGCGCAAGGCGGGATGTAATCGTCTGGTTGCTCATGATGGTGTCTGACTCGTCGCCGCAGGCGACGGCTCCCTCCGTTTCCTGGGGTGGGCATAGAGAGGAACGCGCTTGGCCCAGAGTCTCAAGGCCTGCCAATGGATGGCACCGATGACCTTGGCCGTCATCAGGGGGTACCGCACAAGCACATGCGCCAGGGATGTACTCGATAGCTCACGACGCTCCAGCCTCATCGTCGCGTCGAAGAAAGGCCGCCCGTCGCGAAGATTTTCCATATGGATGGCGAGTTGCGATGCCGGCTCGGTGAAGCGCCAGTCGTAGACCACGTCCATGTCGATAAAGGGCGATATGTGGAACACCTTATCGAGCCGGTAGTGCTTTCTTCTTCCGCCGGCACGATTGTCTTTGGGGCCCAGGACGTAACAGTGACGTTCCCCCCACGGGGTGTTCGTGATTTCCGCGACGATGGTATCGACACCACGATCGAATCGGTCATAGCAAAAATAGAAGCTGACGGGATTGAAGACGTACCCGAAGTAGCGGAAGTGAGTCAGGAGGCGGATCGGTCCAGCCGGTCGACTGCCAGTTCTCTCCTCCACGAGCTGGCGGATCGATTCATCCAATGGAAGGCATGGATCGCCGACATGGTCCACACGCTGAAACGAAGCGAGGTTGGTGCGGTCAACCGACCAGAACCAGCGATCCTCAAAGACGGTCGGCAGTTCATCCAGATCCACATACATCATGAACAACCGGTAGGTGAACGCGTGCGGAACCGGGCTGAACCGCCGGTGCCGAACGTGTCCCGTATAAATCGCGCTCTTCATGACGAGAGATCCTTCCCGAATGGCTTACAGACGGCCAGAGCACTGTTCACTCCATCCTCGTGAAACCCAAAACCCCAGTAGGCACCGCAATAGGACGTCCGATTGACGCCGTTGATCTCGCCATGGCGCTTCTGTGCGGCAACTGCTTCCGGTGAGTACACAGGATGATGATACGTGATGCGCCGCAGGATCGTGGCGGGATTGATGGCTTGCGTGTGATTGAGCGTCACGCAGAACTCGCAGGGCGCGGTCAGGTTCTGCAGCCTGTTCATGTGGTAGGTCAGCACCGCGCGATCAGGCCGGGCCTCAAGCAGATGGTAATTCCATGCGGCCCAGGCGAGCCTCCGTTTGGGTAGCATCGACGTGTCGGTGTGCAACACTGCGTCGTTCTCCTGATAGTGAATGCTCCCCAGCACTTCTTTTTCCGTCGGCGTGGGATCGGCAAGCATGGAGAGCGCCTGATCGCTGTGCGTGGCGATGATCACATGGTCAAAACGCAACACCCGACCGTCTCGCCCGTCTATCTTGCTGCGGATCTCTACGTAATCCGGGAAACGACCCACTGATTCGACAGGAGAGTTGAGGTGAATCCGATTACGGAACGGCGCGACGAGTTTTTCGGCATACCGTTGCGACCCGCCTTTGATAACCCGCCACGTCGGCCGCTCATCCACCGAGAGCATGCCATGGTTCTTGAAAAACTGGACGAGGTACCGGGCCGGAAACTTCCACATGCTCTCGTGACCAGCCGACCAAATGGCGGCTCCCATGGGGACAATGTAGTGGTCGATGAACTCCCTTGAATATCGATGAGTCTCCAGATAGGAGCCGAGTGAAGGGCCTGGCTCGGGCCGTGTCAGCAGTTCCAGCGACTCACCATTGAAACGCAGGATGTCCCGTATCATTCGGTAGAACGAGGGGCGAAGCACGTTCCGCCGCTGGGCGAACAGCCTGTTCAGCGACGTCCCATTGTACTCAAGCCCGGTTCGCTCGCACTTCACACCGAAACTCATGTCGCTTGGTTCCGATTCCACGCCGAGTTTCCGGAGCAAGGCAATGAAGTTCGGGTAGGTCCAAT
>JAYWIP010000270.1:0-8866 GCA_039794465.1 Nitrospira sp. | reverse complement strand
CTCTGTTCTCTCCTTCCTCACACAAGACGCCCGTATCATCTCCGGATCGATGAACCCGTCTACGACTTTGCAGGAGACTGGTCCGTATTAGGTGCGTGAGACTGCCTGGCGAAATTTTCGCGGTCGGCCACAGCTGAATGACTTGTGAACCGTTGCTATGCCGCACCTTGAAATACACACGATACGCCGCATTGGCTGGCTCCGTGCCGCTGTACTTGGCGCAAATGACGGTATTGTGTCCACGGCGAGCCTTGTCTTAGGCGTCGCGGCGGCAGGCGCGAGTTCAACGAGTATTGTGACCGCGGGCGTGGCCGGTCTTGTGGCCGGCGCCATGGCAATGGCTGCCGGCGAGTATGTTTCGGTGAGCTCGCAAGCCGACACCGAGCGCGCGGATCTAGATCGGGAGCGTAAGGAGTTAGCAACAAGCCCCGAACAAGAACACGGGGAAATGACCGCGATCTACGTTGCACGTGGGCTCGATGCAAAACTGGCGTCCAACGTCGCGACCCAGCTGATGGCGCATGATGCACTCAGCGCACATGGGCGTGACGAACTGGGGATATCAGACATCGTGACCGCACGACCGGTGCAAGCCGCATTGGCCTCGGCTGTCACGTTTTCCGCTGGCGCTGCCCTACCTCTTTTGATTGTTCTGTTGGTACCCGTCTCCACGCTTATGTGGGCTGTTTCCGGGAGCTCGCTCTTGTTTCTTGCACTCTTGGGATCCCTGGCTGCGCGTGTCGGCGGCGCTTCCGTGATGACCGCTGCCGTGCGGGTGACCATTTGGGGCGCCTTGGCCATGGCCGTGACCGCTGGGGTTGGGGCTTTGTTTGGAGTACCTGCCTAATCCCTACCACTCCCGACCACAGGGGAATACGGCATCAGAAACCATCCCCGGCTCGTGACGGAGGTCTGGCCACGTGGTTACCTTGGTCAGATTCTCCCGTAGAAGCCGCATGCGATCAAAGGTTCTGGCCCATTGGTTCCTTACCCCGCATGATTCATGACTCTTCTGGGGCAACCGTCCGTGTCTGTGAGCCAAGATACAGCTGATCCGCTGCTCCGACAAACCTGCGGCCGGCTGGCTCGCCCCTCATGCCTTCGCCGTACTGCACGAATACGCCTCAGGCCTTCCGGACTCCGCGCGCCGGTCTCATGACGCGGCTTGGCGATTTCGCCACGAACCGTCATAAATCATGCGGGGTAGCCACAACCGATCGATTTTGACCTCGGAAAGCTTGCCCCCTTAGCTTCGCGCTATCTTTTGATTCTCCATAGTTCGTCCTGTCGCTTCATGCACACCTCCGGCCACGAGATGCTGGACCAGGTTGTACAGAATGATGGGGACCATGACTTGTGGGTACGAGCCAAGCACAAGAGAGGCCAGGACCAGGCCGGTCCCGTTGTTATTCATCCCCAAGCCGTACATGAGCGAGACACGATCAGCATCATCGACCTTGAACAGTCGACTCAACCCGTAGCCGGAGGAAAAGGCCGTCACACACAGGCCCATCGTGATCGCCAACGTCACCGCCAAAAAGTCGAAGTCGCGGTCTGCTATTGCCTGAGGCAGTGACACGGATCCATTCGAGTAGTTCAACAGCAGTAAGACAACAGCATTGATCAGTTTGATGACCGGCATGACGGCAGTCAGTTGGGATTCAGGCGCCATGAAGCGCACGCCAAGACCCAGAAGGGAGGGCAAGACGATCCAGAGCCCCAGGAACGTCCCCGATCCATATGCCGCGAGGTTATGTATGATCGTCTCATATTCCTCCGTGGCCATCTCACCGAACGCATACAGCGTGACTGGTGTCAGGACGGGACTGAGAACGGTCGAGGCGAGGACTAGCCCCAAGCTCAGCGCCAGATTGCCGTTGGAGTTCTGAGCCCAGGCGGTTGAGGCCCCCGCAATCGGCATGGCAGCCACCAAAGCCAGCCCGACGAGGATGTGCTGGGCTTCCTCCGGCTCATACCACAGCCGCATGATGAGGGTGACTAGAAATATATACGCCATGGGGATGATGAGGTTTGCAGTAAGCCCCGCAAGCAGTAGCCATGCTTTCTTGGCCAGAGACGTGAGGTGAGAAGTCTTTACGCCCAATCCCGCGTTGAACATCAATGCCGCCAGCAGAAGCAGGAGCAGAGAGACATGCAGGTCCTCGTTGAAGATTCGGAGATCGCCGAAACTGACATTCCGTATCCAGAGGCCGGCTGTCGGCCACATGGCGGAGATGGCGTATGCGACGATCAAGAACCACAGCAGGTGGTGATGGATAAACTGGGTCAAGGCGAGAAATGCGACGTTGCGGCTACCAGATTCGTTCATTCTTGAAAGACTTTCAGGATAGGTCACATCCCATAAGCAATCGATCACCTGCTCCCGGCCTGAGGACGGAGAATTGGCACGAGCAAATTCCTATTAATACGGAACTCCGGCTACAGTCGCTTTGTATCGTTTAGCGCTGACGCTTTCAGAATACTGTACTGATCCTCCTACATCACTTCGTCGTAGAGGTCGATGAAGCCGTGCGAGGCAGGATAGCCCGGCGCGACGAGGGCCTGGATCGAAGATGATAGGCACATGGATCGGGGCAATCAAGGGTTGACGCAGGAAACTTTAGAGACTATTTTAGTTTCTATAGTTTATGACTACGAGAGCTTCTATGCCACGCCGCACGGCGCCAGTACCCCCATCGTTAGCCGGGCATGCCGTCCGTCGTCGGATAGTCGGAGAATCTCGACGCCACTTTTTTGCTCATGGATTTCGCAGTGTCACAATGGACGATCTTGCGGAAGAACTTGGAATGAGCAAGAAGACTCTGTACGCCGGTTTTCCGAGCAAAACAGCCCTTCTGGAGGCGGTTATTCTCGAAAAGTTCCGTGCCGTCGATGCTGATCTTAACCGCATTACGACTACATCACTTTCCGATTGCCTAGGGACGCTGCGTCGCCTGCTCGAATGCGTCCGGGGACACATGGAAGAAATCAGGCCGCCGTTCCTGCGTGACATCCGCCGGGAAACACCGGATTTGTTTGCGGTGGTGGAAAGCCGGCGGCGGGACGTGATTCAACGGCACTTCGGCAAGGTGTTCCTGGAAGGTCGCCGGGCGGGGCTCATCCGCCAGGATATTCCGCCCAAGCTGGCGATCGAAATCCTCCTGGGAGCGGTGCAGGCCGTGATGAACCCGCCCAAGATGGAGGAATTGGGTCTTACGCCCAAGACCGTGTTTACCGCCATCCTTCGGGTGATATTGGAGGGATTGACTACGGAGAAAGCCAGGTCACAGCAAGCAGGCTGACATTAGAATAGAATGATGAAACGAACTCTAGTCATAATTATTGCGGCACTCACGGTGATCATCGGTGGATACCTTTATGTTCGCTCCCTGACCAACCGGACGGCCGACCATACGCTCAGAATTGCAGGCAACATCGAAGCGCATGAGAGCGTCATAAGCTTCAAGGTGCCGGGTCGGATCGTGGAGCTGCCTGTTCAAGAGGGACAATACGTCAAGCAGGGTGACTTGTTGGCGCGGCTGGACGACGATGATTACCGCCAGCAAGCGAGCGTAGACGAGGCGACGGTGCGTACAAGGGACGCCGAGCTGAAGTTGGCCTTGGCCGGAAGCCGTAAACAGGAGATCCAAGCGGCAAAACAATCACTGATCGACGCGCAGTCGGATCTTGAACTCAAGCGTTCCGAATTCCGGCGACGGGAAACCCTGCTCCGCGAACAAGCCGTGTCCCAGGAGGACGTCGACAGCGCGGAGACGCTGATGAAACGGGCAGAGGCGACGTACCGACGCATCAAGGAAAACTACGATGAAATCGTCGAGGGCACTCGCAAGGAAGAAATCGCCGTGCGGCGCGCCAATCTTGAGCTGGCCCAAGAAAACCTTGAGAAGTCTCGGGTGAATCTGTCCTATACCGTGCTTTCGGCTCCGGTCTCCGGGGTCGTACTGGTCCGCCAGGCGGAGCTGGGCGAGGTCGTGTCTCCAGGAACTCCGGTCGTCACGATCGCCGATGTCGACCATCTCTGGATGCGAGGCTACATCAACGAGACGGATCTGGGCCGCATTCAGTGGGACCTGCCGGCCACCGTGCGCACCGACACCTATCCCGACAAGGAGTACCATGGCCGCGTCTCGTTCATCGCATCCCAAGCCGAGTTCACGCCTAAGAGCGTGGAGACCTACAAGGAACGTGTGACCCTTGTCTATCGCGTCAAGATCAACTTGGATAACCCGAACCACGAGCTGAAGCCCGGAATGCCCGCCGAGGCCGTGATTGACGCGCCGCCGCAGTAAGGAGTCATGCCTGCAGCCATCGCCACGTCGGACCTGACGAAACGCTTTCCCGGCGTCACAGCCGTAGACCGTCTGACGTTCGACGTGCATGCCGGTGAGATCTTCGGGCTGGTCGGCCCTGACGGAGCCGGAAAGACTACCACGCTACGAATGTTGGCCGGCGTCCTCACGCCCGATTCGGGCTCGGCGACCGTCGCAGGAATCGACATGATTCGCGACCCGGAATCGGCCAAGGCCCACCTCAGTTACATGCCGCAGCGCTTCGGACTCTATGAAGATTTGACCGTCGCGGAGAACATCCGTTTCTATGCCGACGTGTTCGGCGTCCCCCGGGCGGAGCGTGACCGGCGCAGCCAGCAACTCCTTGGCGCAGCCGGCATGGAGCCATTCACAAACCGATTGGCCGGCAAGCTCTCGGGAGGCATGAAACAAAAACTGGGGCTTGTCTGCGCCCTTATCCATCGCCCACTCGTGATCCTGCTCGATGAACCGACCAACGGCGTGGATCCGGTCTCGCGTCGAGATTTCTGGCGCATCCTGTACTCGCTGCTGAACGAAGGCATCGCCATTCTGATGTCGACTTCCTATCTTGACGAAGCTGAACGCTGCCATCGGGTGGCGCTGCTGCACCAGGGGCATATGTTGTATTGCGAGACGCCCGCAGAATTGAAGAAGCACCTCCATGGCACGGTGTTATCCGTTGTGGCGCATGACGCACGCCGAATTTTGTCCGCACTGGACGGGGCCGGCGGCGTACTCAACGCGTTGCTTGTCGGCGACGGAGTCCATCTCGTGGTGGACGATGCCGCGCGCCGGATTCCCGACCTTCGAGCGGCGCTCCAGACTGCCGGCCTGTCCTATGAGCGCCTGGAAGAAGTCGCTCCCACGATCGAAGATCTGTTCGTCGCCGCCACCTCGGGCACCGGTGAGGGGAAGACATGACGGATCACGATGCCATACCGGTGATCGCGCGCGATCTCGTCAAACGTTTCGGTGACTTCGTGGCAGTGGACCGCATCAACCTCGAGGCACGGACCGGCGAGATCGTCGGATTCCTGGGCCCGAACGGTGCCGGCAAATCCACGACCATCCGTATGCTCTGCGGACTGCTCCGCCCGACCTCAGGACAGGCCCTGGTGGCCGGCTATGACGTCGGACGGGAACCGGAACAGGTGCGCCGCCACATCGGATACATGTCACAGAAGTTTTCGCTCTACAACGACCTGCAGGTTATCGAGAATATACGGTTCTTCGCGAGCATGTACGATGTGCCGGCATCGGCACTCAAGGAACGGGCGGAGTGGGTGCTCGATATGGCCGGCTTGGCCGGCCGCGAATCGACCATCACCGGCACACTGCCCAGCGGCTGGAAGCAACGGCTTGCGTTGGGTTGCGCGGTGCTCCATCGGCCGCCGATTCTCTTCTTGGACGAGCCGACGTCCGGCGTCGATCCGATCTCACGGCGCCAATTCTGGGAATTGATCCATACGATGGCGGCCGACGGAGTGACGGTGCTCGTCACCACGCACTATATGGACGAGGCGGAGTACTGCAATCGTCTTGTGCTGATTTTTCAAGGCCGCATCGTCGCCTCGGGGTCGCCGACGGAGTTGAAACAGCAGGCAATGACTGGCGAACTCCTTCTGATCGAATGCGATCCGCTCGGTCTCGCGCTCGACGCGCTACAACGGGCTCCTGATGCCAGGGATGTCGCCGTGTTCGGCAATGCTCTGCACATCGTGGTCCAGGACGCGCAGGCCGCCATCCCGCGTCTCCGCGCCGTTCTATCGGGACAAGGCGTCGCGGTATCGCGGATCGAACCGATTCGCGCAAGCTTGGAGGACGTCTTCGTCTCGTTGACGGCGCAATTGAGCGCGCAGAGGACCTGATGCGCCGGCACCGACTCGTCGCCATCATCCGCAAAGAAACGCTTCAGATTCTCCGGGATCTCCCCAGTCTGCTGATTACCGTGGCGATGCCCCTGCTCCTCATGCTGGCCTTCGGCTATGGCGTGCGTTTCGACATCAAACACATCCCCGTCTATGTGTACGACCGCGAAGCCAGCCAGCAAAGCCAGGATTTTCTTAAGCACTTTCAAGCGTCGGAGTATTTTCACATCGCCAAGACCGTGGGGAAATATCAGACGCTGATCGAGGCCCTCGACACCGGGGACTGCCGGCTGGCCATCGTGATCCCGGCCGACTTTTCGGAGCGATTGAGCGCCGGTGGTCCTGTGAGTATTCAAGCACTGGTCGACGCCACTGATAACAATACCGCCAACGTCAGTCTCAGCTACAGTGAAGCCGTCGTTCAGGCTTATAACCAGAAGCTTCGGCTGGACTGGGCTCGGCGCCACGGACAAAATGCGCTGCAACCTCCCTTGAGTATCGACACCCGAACCTGGTTCAACGAAGACCTTGAAAGCACTGCCAATATCGTCCCGGGGGTCGTCGCCATCATCATGGCCGTCATCGGCTCCTTTCTGACCTCATTGACCATCGCGAGAGAGTGGGAACGGGGCACCATGGAACAACTGGTCTCCACGCCGATCACGCCCCTGGAACTCATGGTCGGGAAACTCGTGCCCTATTTTGTGATCGGACTGTTCGACACAGCCCTCTGCGCCGGCCTGGCGATATGGTGGTTCGAGGTGCCGTTTCGCGGACAGTGGATCGTCTTTTTTCTGAGCTGCACCCTCTTTCTGCTGGTTGTCCTGTCGCTGGGGTATGTCATCTCGGTCGTGGCGAAATCTCAACTCGCCGCCAGTCAGGCGGCGCTGATCGCCACATTTCTCCCGGCTTTTCTGCTCTCAGGATTCATCTACCCCATTGATCAGATGCCGGTCGTGATTCAGGCGATCACGCATCTCATCCCGGCACGGTATTTCATGACGATCATCCGTGACGTCTTTCTGAAAGGAACGTCACTGCCTTTTCTCTTGGACGATCTGCTCGCGTTGGCAGTCTTTGCCGGGTTGTTGACGATCCTGGCTACGCGCGCGTTCCGTAAAACACTGGCATAGGAATTCATCATGCTGGGACGCCTCCGTGGAATGTTGGTCAAGGAATTCATCCAAGTATTCCGGGACAAACGCACCCGCTTCCTTTTGTTCGCCCCTCCCATCATTCAGATGCTGGTCTTCGGCTATGCGGCGACCTTGGAAATCCGTCACATCCCCACCGCGGTGCTGGATTACGATAACAGTCAAGTGAGCCGCGATCTTTTGTCGCACTTTACCGCCAGCCCCTACTTCGATGTTCGGGCTCATCTGAACGACCGCCTGCAGATTGGCAACCTGATCGATCGTGGAGAGGTCGTGGTCGTTCTTCAGATCAACGCCGGCTTCGCTCAGGATCTAGGCAAAGGCCAAACGGCGCGGCTCCAGGTCATCGTGGACAGCAGCAACTCGAATACCGCCTTGATTGCAGTGGGTTATATCAACCAGGTCGCTGCGCGGTTCGCGCAGGACTATCAACGCGAGCGGCTTCTTCGCACAGCTCCCTTTCTTCCGGCGCAGATCCCTTCGATCGTCCTCGATAGACGCCCATTGTTCAACGTGAATTTTGACAGTCAATGGTTTTTCGTGCCCGGTGTGATCGGCAACCTGATCTTGGTCATGGTGGTAAGTCTGACTGCGTTCGCCGTAGTTCGCGAGCGGGAAATCGGCACGCTCGAACAGATCATGGTGACACCAATCGGCCGGATCGAGTTCATTCTCGGCAAGACCGCGCCCTTCTTCCTGATCGGACTGCTCGATACCACTCTGATTTCACTGGTCGGCACCCTGTGGTTCGGCGTGCCGTTCCGCGGGAGCATCGGCGTCCTGACGGTCGGCGCCGTCTTGTTCATCCTATGCATGCTGGGCATCGGACTGTTCATCTCAACCATTTCGATGACTCAGCAGCAGGCAATGGTGTCGGGGTTTTTCTTCAACATGCCAGCCATCACCTTCTCCGGATTTGGCACGCCCATCAGCAGCATGCCGGAGTGGATGCAAACTCTCACCTATCTCAACCCCTTGCGTTATTTTCAGGAAGTGCTGCGCGGCGTTTACTTGAAAGGCGTGGGGCTGGACGTGCTGTGGCCACAGATGGTCGCCATGGGTATCTTGGGTTTAGCTATGTTGGCGATCAGCATCGCCCGTTTCCGAAAATCCCTGGACTGAAATTTCTCTCGCTACGGCACATGTCCCGGTGCCTGGCCGATGATGTGAACTCTTGGACCCTGAGGCAGCGGGATCAGCCTCTCATCCTCCACTTCGCCACCTAAGACCCATTCGAACAGCCGCTTTGCGTCATTGAGTTCCGGATCTTTCGGAATGCCGTATTGTTCCTTCTGCATCGGTTCATCGTAGAGCCCGATGCAGCCATGAGAAGCGGGATAGCCCGGCAGGTCCCGCCCGTGCATCCAGTACGAGACCCCTTCACGATTGATGTGGAACCGCAGTGCGTAGTTCATGGGATACGGGCGATCGGTTCCTTCGACCATAAAGAGGCTGGATTGATGGCGGAGATGGGCGGCTGAAAGACGGAATTTCCCGACCGGTGTGGCGTTCT
>JAYWIP010000269.1:0-5507 GCA_039794465.1 Nitrospira sp. | reverse complement strand
GGTCTGTTCGTAGCCGTCGACCTGAGGGTCCATGGCGCTGGTTATACCAACTTATTGGGGTGACCGGCAAGCCGCAATTCTATATGTAGGGGAATGCAGACAGTGCTACTTACTTTTCAAGATGTAGCCGACAAGCCCGGCGGAGGCGAGCAGCAGCATGGCGGTCAGTCCGTACTGCCTGAAGAACATGACCAGATCATCCCCCGGGTGCTCCTGAATCACTCGTCTGGTTCCGGTGAGCCGTGGCGGCTGATCGAATCGCGCCCGCACCAGATCGTCCGGTTTCTTGAAATCCGCATCGGAAAAATCCACCGAGCCAAGGAACTGCCCCCCGGCGAACACCGCCTCCTCTTCAAAAACCGAAAATGTAAAGAACGTGTCCCGGCTGAAGATGGCATCGGGAAAAGCGACCTGCTGCATGAAATGGCTCCCGGAAAACCCGGTCCCGGACCCGAACCTCGCCCGTTCAAACACAGCGGGCTGTTCAAACGTCACTTCAAGCCATTCCGCCGTACCATCGAAGAGTGCACCCGTGCAATCGACCGCCCCGCGAAACAGGGACCGATGAAACCGTGTATGCGGCCCAAATCGGGTCCCCTGACATCCCAGCCCTCGCATGAATCGCCCTTGCACAAAGTACGCTTCTTTCTGAAACACGGCCTCTGCAAGCTCAACCGGCCCCTGGAAGTGAGCCCGTGACAGATCGACACCATCTCTGAACGTCGTTCCGTGAAAGTCGACGGGCCCCTCGAACTGAAGTGTCCCGGTGGCCGACCGATGCCGCACCGCTCCCAACACCACGGACTCGCGGATCGTCAACGGGCCACGAACCAGGCGTACCTCCTGTGTGCCGGTCTGTTCCGGTTGGTCAGACCTGATGCGGGTGCCTCCTCCAACCGTTTGTGCCGACAACCGGCCGAAATCCACATCACCGCGAACGATTACGCCGGTCAGATCAACGGGCTGCCCAGTTTTGAGCGATTCCAGAATACTCGCGCCATCGACCGCATGGAGTTCCCGTTCCGCCTGCGTACAACTGGATGGAAGTTTCCTGACCAGCGCGCCTCCTGCTTGACTGACAGATCCTTCGACCAGACAGGCGGCGGTGACTTCTGCACCCGATGCGACCATAGTCCAGCCAAGCCAGATAACCAGGCCCCAGACCCTCCTGTGATGTCGTGGACGTTGTGTCACGGATGCCGTTATACGAACCGCCCGCGAGGAAGGCAAGACCGGTTCACGATCGGCAGAACAACGAACGGCCCGTAGACTCGGTCTCCCATTGATACAGAGTCGTACGGGCCTGTGAGGCAGGAACAGCCGTCAAGACAGAGGTGATCAGGCGGTGCGCCGTCTGAGGTCAGTTATTCCGATAATCGTCGCCGTCGTCCAGAAGATCTTCAGACTTTTCAATGATCTCGTCGCCATCCTCGTCGGCATCGAGGTCCAATTCTTCCTGCACATCTTCCTCGAGATCGCCCTCCATCTCCAATTCCTCTTGGGCCATCTCTTCTTCATCGAGATCCGTTTCCCTTGGCACAACGGGCGCTGCCGCAGCCGCCTTACGAGGCATCGTTTCTTCCGGGGCACTTGCTTTCGCCGAAGCGGGACGAGCTCCTCCCGACTTTGAAGCAGCCTGTTTCTTTGCAGGCTTTTTGACCGCTTTCTTGACGGCCTTCTTCTTGACCGCCTTCTTCTTGACCGTCGTGCCCTTCTTGGCTGCTTTCTTGGCTGACTTCTTGACGGTCTTTTTCTTGGATGATGCCGAAGGTTTCTTCTTCTTCGCTTTGGTTGCGGCCTTCTTTTTCGCCATGCCCGGTCCTCCTCCTTAATCGTCGCGGCGCTCCGCTCACGAATTTGTGGGCCACCATCTAGCATGAACGAATAGGCTCTTGCAACATCCGGCATGATTATGTCTGGCCAAGGGGACGTCGTCTCTTTCATGGCCCTTGACTCCCAGGCCTCACGGGTGAGCGGCTCGGCCGGCTCTTGAATCGTCCCATCAGCTCTACTCAGCCGATTCCATTTCCGTGATAAGATTACCGTTCAAAATTGATGGAGGCCGAATCCTCCATTGCTTTCCTGACTCCTATGTAATGAATCGATGTCCCTCTGAGGAAGGTAGCCACGATGTACCCATTGCTGACAGCGGCCCTGCTTGTGTTCAGCGTCGCGACCTCCCTTTGGTCCTCGACAGGAACCCCGCTGTACACACAGATTGTCATGGAAGACGGCTCGCCCTATTACGTGCCGGTCACCGCCACCGTGGCCAGCGGCAATCCCGTCCGCTGGGACAATCCCACACCGACCCATCACACCGTCACGCACAACGGCTGCCTGGAGGAAGGCGCCTCGTGTCTCTTCGACTCGGGAACAGTTCCACCGGGATCTCAATTCACGATTCCTGGGTTACCGGCAGGCCGTTACCCTTACTACTGCCGGATCCATCCCATCATGCGAGGCATGTTGGTCGTCACGGACAGTCCACCGGCTCCATCGCAGCTGTAAGCAGTCCCGCCTTGCAGAACCGCCGACCGCTCTTGTAGGCTGCACACCCAACAGCGCCAGCCGGCACTATGAAACCCGTCGTTGCCCCCCAAGAACCGTTGCCCCTGACTGAAGCGACGCTGCATCTCCTTGCCTGGCGCATTCCCGATCTCGTCACCTACCAACATGCTGACGACGAATACTGGTTCGCCCCGCTCGATGATACGCTGCCGTTGGTACGGCTCAACAAGACCGGCGTGGATATGCTCCGAGCCATGAACGGACACACCACGGTTGCCGCGCTGCTCGAACAATTCGGAGAACATATCTGCGGCCCGGATGGTCAACCGGGCCGGTGGCACCTTGAGCGCTGGGCCACACCGCGTTACTCGCTCTGCTACTACGGCGCCAACCCGCCGGGAGGTCACCGGCACAAGGCCAAGTGGGATCTCCTGCTTCAACAGATCCGGGAAGGCTGGTCCGGACAAGACGGATTCGAGGGGGAAGACCATTTGGAAGAGTTCCACGTCCATGAGCTGACACGCAGTCCCGAAGACGACGAACACTTCGATGTGATTGAGACCACTGTCTCCCACCTGTTTCGCGAGCCGACCGACGCCCTTCACAATCTGACCTACGGCCGGCTCCTGATGCGGCAACTCCGCAAACTCGGCTGGTTCAATCCCAAACCAAGAGTCCTGCTGGAGGTCGGCGGCGGATTGGGCTACGTCGCGCGTGAACTGGGCAAGGAACTCCTGCCGTTCGAACGGCAATCGATCACCTACATCTCCCTCGACATTACACACCCCTTCCTGAAACTTCAGACGAAGCGCGCTAAAGAAGGCGGCTGGGGGGGAGTCGGCACGAGAGCCAACGCCGAAACTCTCCCGTTTAAGGACAACTCCGTCGATCTCGTCATCGATAACGAAAATATGGCCGACATGACACCGGTAAAACTCACCAGGCAGGAACTGCTGACCCACAAGGGCGAGACGGAGCAGCACCAGGAAGCCTTGGACTGGATCCGACGGCTGCGGCTTCCGATCGAAACGCATCCTCCCGACGACGTCATCTTTAACCTGGGGCCGATCCGATTCGTGGCGGAACTGTGGCGGGTCTTAAAGCCCGGCGGGCACGCGTTCCTCACAGAATTCGGGATCGAAGAGGGATGGCCCGCGCCGGTGAAGCTCCCGGGCCATACGGAATATGAGGTCCAATATAGCCACCTCCGCCAGGCCGTCCGCTGGCTGGGCTTTCAGGAACACTATCTGTCGCTCCCTCAATTTCTGGCGATGAAGCCGGACACCAAGGTGCTCTGTACCGGCGCCGCCTATACCATCCAACGGTTCTGCCAGGCGATGCACAAGCCCTTTGCGATCCGCGCCTATACCGAGAAGGAGTTACAACAGGCGCTCGGCGACCTCCTGCCCCGGCTGCACGGCTGTCATTACCACGATGTGGCCGACCCGGCCTGGTTCGGCCTGCTGGACTTCAAGGTGTTGCTCTTGGAAAAACCCGGCGGCGCACCGAAGGCTCAGTTCACCGAGCAAAAAGGCTATCGGTGGTATTCGCAGAAATAGGGCAGGTTACTGGGCAAGACCCAGCTTGGCTTTCCATTCCCCGACATACGTCCAATCCACATGAAGTTCGTCCTGACGAAGTCTGATTTTCTCGAGATCGGCCTGATCTTGGAGCCGACCAGCCAGCGTCTTCAGCAGAATCAAATCTTCCAGTGTCAGAATCGATACCGGTACATCGCCCAGCATAATCTGTCGGCGACGCGACAGTGCTGTCCGCAGATATTCGGAATCGGCCAAAAGTATGTCAATGACAACTTCCTGGTTTTTGAGAACGCCCACACATCGCCAAATCGAAATGCCACGAAGCACCATCGCAGCGGGATGGACGATGGTTGAATCAAACAGGGACGAGAGTAACGACTGCAGCCGATCACGGGAAGGCTGTTCGAGCAACAGCAGGACGTCGATATCGGTCGTCGCTCGCGGTTCAACCAACGCACTGTACGCCCAGCCTCCGGCCAGCGCATACTGAAGACCGCGTCGATTGAAGTTCGTGATGAGAGTCGAGAGGGTCTGAGCTAAGAGTGATTCTTCTGCCATGCTTGCTCTTTTGCGCGGCGAATCTCGCGCATGACTTGTACCATGGCATCGCCCTGAGGTTCATTCTGTTGCAGCACTGAACTACGCAGGCGTAACCCGAGTTCGGTCAACTCGATGGCGCGGCGCAAATTGGCGGCAATCTTCGCATCGTCTGGTTGACCGGAATGTCTTGGCATCGTCTGAACTCCTAGTGGCACACGGAAGGAAGTGTACAAGACTCCTCACCCAGGGGCAACCTCGACAGGGTTCTCTCACCGACGAACCCGGCGGCGCGCCGAAGGCTCAGTTTACGGAGGACAAAGGCTATCGGTGGGATTCGCAGAAATAAGGGGCCGCCTTAGACAACGACGCCAATCCCCGCTATAATTCCCCATCATGAGCACGCGATCAACCATGCGCACGAGAGTCACCAAACGTGGGCGAAAAGGTTCCTCCTCCATCAAGGCACAAAAGCCTCGCCCGGTATGGGAGGAAATCTTGCGCATCGCCCGGACCATTCCTGAGCCTGACCTCCATAAACTGCCCACTGATCTCGCCGCTCACCATGACCACTACCTTTACGGCAGCAAGGGAACGTGAAGCGCCTCTTCGCAGACACCGTTTATTGGATTGCCCTCACAAATTCTTTCGACCAATACCACGCTAAAGCTGTAGAAGTTTCTTCAGAGTTGGGGAACTGTCACCTATTCACGACAGAAGCGGTTCTCACCGAGTTCCTCAACGCCTTGGCCGATAGAGGACCTCTCATCCGTGCCGCCGCTGTCGAAATGGTCGAAACGATCATGAACAATTCACAAGTCACAGTGATTCCGCAAAGCCACCGCACATTCAGCCGCAGTCTCACCTTCTACAAGTCCAGACCAGACAAAGGATACAGCCTGACCGACTGCAGCTCGATGC
>JAYWIP010000268.1:0-3402 GCA_039794465.1 Nitrospira sp. | reverse complement strand
GTTCACAAGGGTTCGTACTTGCCGGAGTACGGAGACTTTGTCACGGCGGGAGCGGTGAATTTTCGGACGCGTGAGATGGTCAAAGAAGGCCTCATTCAGGGAGCAGGCGGGGAATACAGCACGCAGCGGTATCTGCTGATGCTCTCTCCGACCAAAGACCGTGTGCGCACGTTGTTTGCTGCTGAGGGGTTCTACACGAACGGACCGTACCAAAACGACAATCAATATTACCGGACCAATTTGCTGGGAAAGGTGACGACAAATCTGACCGGAAGAGATGAGATCAGTCTCAAGGCGACCTTCCTCCATTCCAAATGGGACGGCTCCGGTGAGATTCCTCTCCGGGAAGTGACCAGGGGCGCACTGGATCGTTTTGGCGCGATCAATCCATATGAAGGGGGCAACACGCTCCGGACAACAGGCCACTTGAACTATCACTACGATACGACGTCCGGCGGCCAGTTCTTTGCGAACGGCTATGGCCAGTATTACCGGCTGGACCTCTTCACGGATTTTACATTTTTCCTGAACGATCCCGTCAATGGCGACGGTTTCGCGCAATTTGACCGTCGTGCCATCTATGGCGGCGATATCGGATTCAAACAACGTGTAGAACTGCTGGGGACGCCGATGATCGGGACCGTCGGGGTTCAGACGAGAGTCGACGACGTACATGCCAAATTAGGAACTCAGAGACTGAGAGCTCCGACCGGCACCACTATCGACAGCAATGCCTTCACCGTGTCCTATTCTCCGTTCGTCAAAGCGGAAGTCCAACCGTTACCGTGGGTCAGGCTTTCAGGAGGAGTCCGCGGAGAATTTTTTACATTTGAAGTGGACAACCGTTGTACCGCCTGTACCGAACAACCGTCCGGACAGAAGGGTTCAGGGATTGTCCTCCCGAAGATGAGCATGATTCTAGGACCCTGGGCAAGGACCGAAATCTTCGTCAATTACGGAGAAGGCTTTCATAGCAATGACGCCCGATCCGCTGTGGCAATCGGAGCTTCCCCGCTCGCAAGAGCTAGAAACTATGAAGTCGGTGTCCGCTCCAGGCCATGGGGCCCGGAGGGGCTCGAATTGATCGCCACCGCATGGCGATTGGATCTCAAATCGGAACTTGTTCTCATCGGTGACGAAGGCACAACGGAGATTCGTGGGGCGACCAGGCGTCAGGGAGTGGAAGTGGCTGCCAGAGGCAAAGTGTGGGGCCCACTCTACGTCAACGGCAGTTTTACCTGGACGCACGCAGAATTTCGCAATGGGGACGCCATCCCGTTGGCGCCGGAATACACGGCCTATGGCGCGGCGATTCTTCAATGGCCGGAAGGGCTGACGACTCAACTGCAAGCCACTTATCTCGGGGTTCGCCCGCTCATCGAGGATCGGAGCATCAAGTCGCCGTCGTGGCTGACATTCGACCTGTCGGAGCGATACCGGATCCCCATCGCCTTGCCGCATGGACGCATGGAAGCCTTCCTGTTCGTACAAAATCTATTCAACACCGAATGGGAGCAAGCGATCTTCGCGTTCGAATCACGGCTCCGCCATGAGGCGGCAGGTGTCAACGACATCCATTTCGTGCCGGGCAATCCGCGCACAGTAATGGGAGGGCTCGCCTGGTATTTTTGACCCTCCGGTGGGACTCGACTGACCAGAAGCGGTGCCGTTCCTGCCACGATATGCCCTGCGAAAGGGTGAAGGACCGGCCACTCTTTCTGTAGTCCAAAGAGTACAGCAGTAAAACATCTAATAAATCATCAGGATATGTGCATGACAGACTTCCGGTGAAGCTACTTCCCTGCACCCCGATGAGGGCACGCACTCGCCACTCCATACGAATCACCAGGAATCTTGGCTGATTTCATCCACGTGACCGTGGTTGTTCCAACGGTATAGCGTTTGCTCCTACTCAGCATGCCGGCTCCCCAACACGGAGGTGACGCAGCATGATTGGAACACGCGAAGTTGTGCACCAAGTTCATCCACAGCTTGCAGAGTCGATGCGAGCAGGCATGCTTTCCAGTCTGTCCGGTCTTCGCGCCGGCCTTCCAGCCGTCAATCACCGGAGAGAGGATCGGGTGTCAGAACAACGGGTTTGTACCTATGAGATCTGCGAGTCTATCGATGAAGAAGCGGTCGTGATTCAAGAGGGCGAAGCCTATAGTCTGAACCGAAGCACACATGGGATCATGCTGCTTATGGGCTATACCCCCAGGGTGCAACAGCTTCTCGAACTTCATATTCCCGAATCCAGATGGCGCCGGTCGCTGAACCTGTACGAAGTTCAATGGACAAAGTCCGTCTGTATCGAGTCCCGCGGGGAGCTCTTCCTCGTCGGATGCCGGCTGACATTCGGCCCGTCGCGTTATTGGGCTTTCTGATCCTGTCACAATCCCACCGGATACAGACCGCAGGAAGGTTCTGGGCTGCCCGCCTTTGAGCCATCACCCTCGGAGAAATCCAGCTTATAATGCAGTGGAACTACAAAGGTCTTGGCCTTTGTCCGTGAATGATACAGAATCAGAAGACACATCCGGGTCCGTTGTTCATTCCACCTGCTCAGAAAGGAGTTCATATGCATCGTCTGTCGATTCAATTGTGCGCTCTGATGGTTGCCTCGATCTTCGGCATCTCGACATTTGCGCAGGTGCCGGCCTCTGACCCCACGGTCCCGCCCGTCACTCCTCCGCCGGCTTCTGTGCCTGCTCCACCGCCAGTGCCGCCTACGCAGGCTCCTGCTTCTTCATCCGAGGAGATGAAGGGTGAAGGCGAAAAACGCATGAGAGGTGATCGCCACCGTGACAAATCTGAGCGGAGAGCGGAAAAAGAACGCCGGAAGGCAGAGAGAAAGGCCGAGAAAGAGCGCCGAAAAGCCGAGCGGAAAGCGGAGAAGGAAAAGCGGAAAGCCGAAAAGAAAGAGCGGAAACAGGATGACGACGACGATAAAGATGACGACGATGACAAGGATGACGACAGGGATGATGATCGTGGCAAGAAAGACGGCAAGCACAGAGGTAAAGGGCAGCACTGAGTCTTGAGCGTACAGTTGTCATGCACGGGGTCACGGTTTTCAGAGCCGTGGCCCCGAACTGTTTCCAACCCGGTTCCCATTGCTCCCCGCCCAACACCCCGCTAGAATCCGCCCGCGATTGTGATGCCGAGGCGGAGCTTCATGCTGCTAGGGTTTGTCATTCTCTATCTCCTGATTTCCGTAGGCATCGGGTTGTTTGCCGCAACCCGCGTGCAAAACTCCAAGGATTTTGCCGTCGCCGGCAGAAGTTTGCCCTTGCCCATCGTCACGGCGACCGTCTTTGCGACCTGGTTCGGCGCTGAGGCTGTGCTCGGCATTTCTGCCACGTTCGTCAATGAAGGATTGCGCGGCGTGGTCGCCGACCCGTT
>JAYWIP010000267.1:0-4069 GCA_039794465.1 Nitrospira sp. | reverse complement strand
GCAGCTTCCACTCGTCGTGCATATTATCAACCGGTTAGCGATTGGTGGGCTGGAGAATGGATTGGTCAATCTAATCAATCACATGCCGTCTGGCTGCTATCGGCACGCGATCGTGTGCCTAACGGACGCAAGTGATTTCCGTCAGCAACTTCGCGACAAGAGCATACCCATTGTAACGCTTCACAAACGAGACGGTCACGATATGGGATGTTACTTTCGAATGTGGAAGACGCTCAGGTCCTTAAAGCCTGCAATTATCCATACCAGAAATTTACCCACTCTGGAGTTTGCCGTAATTGCGCTGGCCGCTGGGGTGGCTGGCAGAGTTCATGGAGAACATGGCCGGGATATGTACGATCTTGACGGATCAAACCCTAAGTACCGGCTTATTCGGAAAGCCCTGCGACCCATGATCCATCACTTTACGGCTGTGAGCCAAGATCTCAGCAACTGGCTGATTGATTCAATCGGGGTTCACCCGACTCGGGTTTGTCAAATCTACAACGGAGTGAATGTCGAGCGGTTCTATCCCAGATCTGGTGCACGCCCGGCGATCGGACCGACTGGGTTCATGGGATCCGATAGTATTCTTGTCGGTACGGTGGGTCGCATGCAGGAGGTCAAGGACCAACTCACGTTGGTGCGGGCGTTCATTCACCTGATCAATCAGGCACCCTCCTGGCGGAACGTCGTCCGCTTGGTAGTCATCGGTGACGGGCCCTTGCGCAAGGCATCGCTGGACCTTTTGAATGAGGCAGGTGTCGGGTCTCTTGCCTGGCTCCCCGGGGAACGGGCGGATGTTCCGGAGATCATGCGCAACTTGGATCTATTCGTGCTTCCATCAAAGGCCGAAGGAATTTCCAACACGATTCTGGAAGCGATGGCGAGCGGCCTGCCCGTGGTTGCCACTCATGTGGGCGGGAATCCCGAACTCGTTGAAGCCGGTCGGACTGGCATGCTGGTCCCACCGGGTAATCCTCCCGCACTTGCGGAGGCGATCGGCTCCTATCTGCGGCAACGGCATCTGCTGGCGGAGCATGGCCGAGCAGCACGAGCACGGGTGGAAGCTCACTTCAGCATGGCGGCGATGGTGAATGGTTACCTGGCGGTGTACGATCACGTGCTCGCAAAGAAGTCCTTCGCCTCATGACGAACTCAATTAATATCTGAGGGCAGCAACTATGTGCGGTATTGCCGGGCTCTATAATATTGCGACGCAGGAGCCGGTCTCCCAGGATCTGATCAAAGCCATGACCGATACAATTGCGTATCGAGGCCCTGATGCGGAAGGGTTCTTCGTATCCGGCCCGGTCGGGCTTGGCCATCGTCGGCTGTCGATTATCGACCTTGAAGGCGGCCGACAGCCCATGAGCAACGACGACGGAACGATTTGGATCGTCTTCAACGGCGAGATCTATAACTTTCAGGAATTGCGTGATGATCTGGTCAAGAAAGGGTATCGCTTCAAGACGCGCTCAGACACGGAGGCGATCGTCTATCTGTATGAGGAAATGGGGGAGCAGTGTTTTCAGCGCCTCCGGGGCATGTTTTCCATTGCGATCTGGGATGCTAGGAATCAGAATCTGGTGCTGGCCCGCGATCGGGTTGGGAAGAAGCCGTTGTTCTATGCATATGATGGTGCTCGAATCGCGTTCGGGTCCGAGCTGAAAGCAATTTTGCAGGTGCCGGGTATTGCCCGCGACCTCGATTTCGAAGCGCTGTCCGATTACTTTTCCCTCCTGTATGTGCCGGCTCCGAAGTCTATTTTCAAGCAGGTTCGGAAGGTTCAGCCCGGACATTATTTGGTGGCATCCCGGCAAGGCATTCGCGAAATCGAGTATTGGGATCTGAGTTTCTCGTCTACGCTGGAACTGTCTGAGGAGGAGTGGTGCGGACGAGTGCTGGAAGCCTATCGGGAAGCCGTTCGGATTCGCATGATCAGCGATGTGCCGTTGGGGGCGTTTCTCTCCGGGGGAGTGGATTCGTCGTCCGTGGTCGCGTTGATGAGCGAACTCACCGGGGAACCGACGATTACATCGTCAATTGGATTCCACGAAAAAGAGTTCGACGAGCTGGAGTACGCGAGGCTGATCGCAGACCGCTTCCATACCAAGCATCACGAGCAAGTCGTCGAACCAGATGCGGCCGGTATCATCGGCAAGCTGGCCTGGCACTATGACGAACCGTTTGCCGACTCCTCCGCTGTTCCGACCTATTACGTCTCGAAGATTGCGCGTCAGCATGTGACGGTTGCCTTGTCCGGCGACGGCGGGGATGAAAATTTTGCCGGCTATCGGCGGTACATGTTCGATCAACGGGAGAATCGCGCACGCGCCATGTTCCCGGCTGGTTTGAGGAGTGCGGTGTTTGGAACGCTCGCTGCACTCTATCCCAAGGCCGATTGGGCCCCGCGCTTTCTCAGAGGGAAGGCCACCTTCGAGAGCCTCTCTTGTTCGCATATTGAAGGGTACTTTCGATCCGTGTCGGCGTGCCGCCCTGAACTTAAGGCCAGGTTGTTCCATCAGGATGTGGCCAGTGTACTGGGAGGATATGACTCGACGGACCTGTTTCGGTACTACTATGATCGAGCCGGCAGCGATGACCCGCTCTCACGTATTCAATACGTCGATATCAAGACCTATCTTCCCGACGACATTCTGGTCAAAGTCGATCGGGCTAGTATGGCCAATTCGCTCGAGGTCCGTGCCCCGCTCTTGGACCACAAGTTCATGGAACTGATCGCAACGATTCCGTCCTCGATGAAACTTCGAGGGACGATTGGAAAATACATTTTGAAGAAATCTCTGCACGGCCGGTTGCCAGACGAAGTGCTCTATCGGGCCAAGATGGGCTTCGGCGTTCCAATTGCTGAATGGCTCAGAAAAGACTTGAAGGAAATGGCTTACAATCTGCTCTTTTCATCTCAAGACGACGGTGTTCTCAACCGGACAACGGTGCGGCAGGTCTGGAACGAACACCAGAGCGGATTGCGTAACCGCTCTACAGAACTCTGGACCTTACTGATGTTTCGGCTGTGGCAACACACGCTAGCGAAGACGTCTGCCTGAGCAGTGCGATGGATACAATGATCAGCCCAGCCCCTCTGTTAGCATCATCTGGTCCTTCCGATCCGATTAACATTTTGGTATTTACGTCGTTGTATCCGAATCACGTGAGCCCGCAGCTCGGCGTCTTTATCAAGGAACGGATGACCCGCTATGCAAAGTCCAGCGGCAACTCCGTGAGAGTCGTGGCTCCGGTACCCTACTTTCCCCCGTTCAAATGGAGCCGGCGCTATCCGTTTTCGCAAATCAGCCAGGTTGAAATGATCGACGGGACGGAAGTTTTCCATCCCCGCTATGTGATGACGCCCAAAGTCGGCATGATGTGGTATGGGCTGCTGATGTTCCTTTCGGTTCTGCCGAGAGTGTCGAGGATCAATCGGGAGTTCAAGTTTGATGTGATCGACGCCCATTTTGTGTATCCGGATGGCTTCGCTGCGATGCTGTTAGGCCGGTGGTTCAAGAAGCCGGTTGTCGTGTCGGCTCGTGGCAGCGACATCAATCACTACAAAGAATTTCCTGTGATTCGGAGTCTGTTGATGCGCACTCTGCGTGGTGTGGACCGGGTCATCGCGGTTTCACAGGCGCTGAAAGACACGATGGTGAGGTTAGGTGTGCAGCCGGAACATATTTCGGTGATTCCGAATGGCGTTGATCCTGGTAAGTTTGCTCCCCTTTCACGACAAGAAACGCGTCAGATGCTCAAGCTGTCCGGTCAAGAACTCATTCTGTCGGTGGGCAATCTGACTGAGAACAAAGGAATGGATCTTCTGATCAAAGCCCTCCGTCTTCTTGTCCAGCAACGACATCGTAGCGATCTCCGACTGGCCATCATAGGAGAAGGTCCTTGCCGTCATTCACTGGTGGAGTTGGTGCGTTCATTGAACCTTCTTGATCACGTTATTTTGGTTGGAGCTGTTCCCCATCACGAACTCAATCAGTGGTACAGCGCGGCTGACGTGTTTTGCCTAGCCAGCGCACGAGAGGGTTTGCCGAACGTGGTGCTT
>JAYWIP010000266.1:0-2567 GCA_039794465.1 Nitrospira sp. | reverse complement strand
GGTCACACGCGCAAACGATCAATTATTTATTCAATTGTTCCCGGCCGTCTTATGCCTCTTCCTTATCGAGATGGGCATGACGGCCTGCAAGCGCCTCCAAGACCTGCGCGCTGCCGGATGGAAATTCGTACTGTTCGGGCTGATCGCGCCGAATGTCTTTGCCCTATTCGGCATCCTGGTGGCCCATGGGTATAGCATGTTCCTGGGCCATCCGTTTGACATCGGCACCTACGCACTTTTTGCCGTTCTCTGCGGCTCGGCGTCGTATATCGCCGTTCCAGCGATTCAACGACTCGCCATTCCTGAAGCGAGTCCAACTCTCGGATTGGCCGCCTCCCTGGGCTTGACCTTTTCCTACAACGTGACCATCGGCATTCCGTTATACATTCTGATTGCCACGGTTATTTCCACGACGATGCCTGTGGGATAGTATGACTGTAGAAACATCCACCTGTCTGGGCCTAGACCTGTCTAACCTTGAGGAGGAATGCAACATGCCAAATTCTGCGAGCAAGAACTCAGGTGTCGGCAGAAGGCAATTACTCAAACCGGTTTTTTTCAGGTGCGGTCCTTGGAGCAGCCACACAAGCAGGAATCAATTTCGCCAATCCTCGAACTCTTCATGCCCAATCCGCGCTGAGTCCCGATGAAGCCCTACAGGAATTACTCTCGGGCATCCAACGCTTTGCCGCAAATCAGCTGACATCGATCACGCATGATCTCATAATCATGAAAGAACGGACGGTCAATAAACAAGAGCCGTTTGCGGCAGTACTGGCCTGTGCTGACTCTCGCATACCAGTAGAACTGGTTTTTGATCAAACGATCGGACATATCTTTGTCACGCGAGTGGCCGGCAATGTGGTGACACCGGAGATTGTTGCCAGCCTGGAATTTGGCGTGGCTGTCCTCGGGATCAAAGCGCTTCTTGTGATCGGCCATAGTAGCTGCGGGGCTGTGAGAGCCGCGATGACAACCGATACCGTACCCGGGCAAATTAGTTTGTTGTATCAACGCATTTATCCGGCAGTAGAAACGTCCGGCGGCAACATCGATAAAGCCATTCAAGCCAATGCAAGGATTCAGGCTGAGTTGCTGCGCGCCTCCTCGACCGTGATCAGGGAGGCAACCAAAGCCGGCAAACTAAGGGTTGAATCCGCAGTATATGATCTGGCGACAGGCAAAGTTGGTCTGGCCTAAGATCCACCGCCCTGATCGGGGGAAAATATCAAACAGGGACATTCTGAATTTCTCCGCAGGAAGCAGGTACTTTTCAGAATGTCCCCCTGAATCGTGTCACGCGCGGCTAGAAGTCGCCGGTCTTGACGTACGGATGGCTCCAGAGCGTGAGCTGGAGCAGACAGGACTTCACCCACGCATTGTACATCTTGTCGACGTCCTCGGCCTTGTGCCCCTTCTTGGCGAGGAACGGCTTCAAGGTGAACGTCACCGGGAAAATGAGGGCGAACAGATCGCGGAACGGCACGATCGCGCTTGCGTCTGCGCCATCGGTCTTGTTCTTCTTCGTGCGATGGTGGCGGAGGCCGATCTCATGCTGATAGTCGAGCCACTTCTGGTCGTACTCGGCGCGGGCAGTATCGAGAATCCACTGGCCGAAGCGTTTGCGGACTCCGCCCAGATAGTCCCCCAGCGGCTTGCCGTCGCTCTTGCCGAGGAATGACGCGAGCAGATGCGGCTGAGAACCCACAAAGCCGTACCAGACGTCGAGGATGGCTTCGACCTGATCCTTCACCACATCGTGCGACTGACGCAGGGCCTTGATGTCTTCGTCTCCGAACAAGGCGCTTTTCTTCATCAACTCAAAGTCGGCGAGCGTCACTGGAGACTTCGCCACAGCAGGGGTCCCTGCCGTATATCCGGGGATGGTTGGACTTCCACTCATAATCTGATTCCTTTCCATGTATTGTTGAACCGCACCGCTGCATTACGGTGTACTTACTCTCACACACAGATGTTATGGAGTGCACACGGCGACTGTCAAGGAGGCTGTGGTGGATATTGCAGTGCGGCAACCATCGTTTTGTCGAGGCGTTTCACCTTGCCGTTGCCGTCCGTCACCGCGAGTCTGGCCGACCCTTCCACCACCACACGCCCGCTGGCCTTGTCCTTAACCACATGGGCGAAGGTGAACGACGCGGCCGTCATGTCGGAAACCACCGTCTCAATGACCAACGTTTCGCCATAGCGGGCAGGCGACCGATAATCCGCTTCCACATGCACCACGACGAAGACCGTGCCTTGCTCCATCAATGAGGCAACCGACCACCCACGCGACTCCAGATACTCCGTGCGGGCCCGCTCGAAATACTTGAGATAGTTGGCGTAATAGACCACTCCGCCGCAATCGGTGTCTTCGTAGTAGACTCGAATTTCCATGAAGCGCTAGAGGTTTAGCACCGGAAACTTCGGCAAGGATGTGGCTGCAATACTCGTCAACTTCAGAACGACTTCGTAGAATTGCTGCACCCGCTCGCCTTTGATCGGTTCGAAGCCGTGGCCAAGGACGGCATGATTGGCGGCATCGAGCAACGGTTTCATCATCGGCC
>JAYWIP010000265.1:0-5181 GCA_039794465.1 Nitrospira sp. | reverse complement strand
GGGCAGTTCGTTGCTGAAAACCGCTGTACCGCTCAGCTGACGGCCGCCGGCTGCCGATGAACACGATGAACAACCTGACACCCCTTCACGAAGCGCAACAAACTGTTCTCGACGCGACGGTCGTGCTGGGCCTGGAGAAAATCTCCTTGCTCGATGCGCTCGGCCGGACACTGGGCGAAGATATCGTTGCCGAGCGGGACAACCCGCCGTGGGACAACAGCGCCATGGACGGGTTCGCCGTCCGCTGGGAGGATATCAAGCAGGACCATCCGATCCAGAAGCCGGTCACGTTGGCCGTGATCGAAGACGTGCCTGCGGGCCGGATGCCGTCGAAGACGGTCGGTGCGGGACAGGCCATCCGAATCATGACCGGGGCGCCGATCCCACAGGGCGCGGATACGGTCCTGAAGGTCGAAGATACGGAGCATACGCCGTCCGCCGTCCGCGTCTTCAGGCCGGAGCTGCGGGGTTCCAACATCAGGCCTCGAGGAGAAGACGTCAAGAAGGGCGAGTGCATCATCGCGAAGGGAACGCCAATTCGACCTGGGGAAGCGGGTATGCTGGCGGTGCTCGCCAAGTCCTTCGTGTTCGCCTATCAACGCCCTCGAGTCGCCATTCTCTCAACGGGCGATGAACTGGCGGACCTCGATGAACGGTTCAGCGACGAAAAAATCATCAACTCGAACAGCTACGGGATGGCCGCCGCCGTGCAGGAAGCCGGAGGCATTCCGCTGTTGCTCGGCATTGCGCGGGACACTCAAGCGGCGCTGAAGGAAAAAATCTCGCAAGGCTTAAATGCCGACATTCTGGTGCTGTCTGGCGGGGTTTCAATGGGCGACTACGACTTTACCAAAGCCGTGTTCCATGAGATCGGTGCGGAGATGAATTTCTGGAAATTGGCGATCAGGCCGGGCCAGCCGCTGGCTTTCGGAAAAATCCAAGGCAAGCTGGCCTTCGGCTTGCCGGGGAATCCCGTTTCGTCCATGGTCACCTTCGAGCAATTGGTTCGGCCTGCCATGCTCAAGATGGGCGGGCGTCGAAGTTACGGACGCCCAGTCGTCGAGGCGGTGTTCCAAGAGAAGTTTTCCAAACGGCCGGACCGGCGGCACTTTTTGCGCGGGATGCTCTCGCGCGAAGAAGGTGTATTTAAGGTCCGGACAACCGGTGACCAGGGATCGGGGATCCTCACCTCAATGGTAAAGGCCAACTGCCTGATCGATGTGCCGGTTGAGATAGAACGGCTGAACCCCGGCGACCTGGTGACAGTCCAACTCCTGAGCGGCGAGACCTGGTTGACGAAGGCCGAACAGGGTCGTGTCGACGGACATCGATTGTCCTGTTGTTGACGAAGACCCCCCCCTATGTCCATTCCTATCGTATGCTTTGTCGGGCGGTCGAACAGCGGCAAGACCACGTTTATCGAGCGGGTGATTCCTGAG
Organism: Nitrospira sp.; assembly: GCA_039794465.1. Taxonomy (GTDB): domain Bacteria; phylum Nitrospirota; class Nitrospiria; order Nitrospirales; family Nitrospiraceae; genus Nitrospira_D. The sequence goes on along the minus strand of JAYWIP010000265.1, from coordinate 3,742 downwards.
CTGGTGCGTGCCGGGTACAAAGTGGCCACGGTCAAGCATGCGGGCCATGGGTTCGATCTCGATACGGAGGGCAAGGACAGTTGGCGGCACAAGCGGGCGGGGGCCAGCAGTGTCGTGGTCTTGTCGAAAGGGAGCATGGCGCTGTTTGCCGACGTCTCGGACGAGCTGAAGGTCGAAGAGGTGCGAGACAGGTTTCTGGACGGGACCTACGATCTGATCATTGCGGAAGGCTGGAAAGACGAGGGCTATCCCAAAATCGTGATCGTCCGCGATCAATTCGGGGAAGTGCCTGTTTCGTCAGAAGGGCTGCTGGCGGTGGTTTCTGACCAGCCGGTCTCGCTCGATGTGCCGGTTTTTGGTCTGGACGAGGTGCCAGCCGTGGCCGCGCTCATCACGAAGCGGTTCCCCCGACGTGCTCAATCGGAGCATGAACTGGAAACCTAGGCTAGCTGTCCTACTCGGTCTCGTGGCCGGCGTGATCGCGCTCGGCAGCGCTGCCGTTCCTTTGACCGACGATCCGAAATTCTGCGCCGGCTGCCACGTGATTGCGCCGTCCTATGAGAGCTGGACGGTGTCCTCGCACAAGGAGGTCACCTGCGTCGCGTGCCATGTCAGGCCTGGACTCGAGGGCTGGTTGCGTGACAAGGTGTGGGCTGGAACACGGGATGTGGTGCGCTATGCCTTTGGGGCTTCGGTCGATCTGCACAATCTGCACGCGAACGTCGATTCCGGACGCTGTCTGAGTTGCCATCGGAACATCCTTCGGGTCTCAGAAGTCGCGCCACGCGATCTGCCGGCGCCGGTGAAAGAAGTCGGCCTTATCATGAGCCATCGGAAACATATGGAGGCATTCGAGAGAAGCGGGAATGGAGAAGGGTGTATGGCCTGCCATGCCGGTGTGGTGCATGACCAGCCGATCAAGGGCTATCCCATCGTAGTTCCACGGGGCCATGTGTCCGCCGACAGCAAACCTTGGGCTCCGGACCACCCGGAAGGGTCCCGTCTTCGCGCGCGGGCGCTCAAGGACTGTTTCCGGTGCCATGATGGAAAGACCGAATATCAGGGCAAGGTGGTCGAACGAAAGTGCGAAGTCTGCCATCTTCCTGAGAAGCTCCACGAGCTGCTGTCTTCTTGAATCTGCGGTGGCTGTACAACAATGTCCTCCCCTGTCCTTCAAGTCACTGATTTGAGCAAGCGATTCGGCGACTTTCCCGCTGTGGACGGCATTTCCTTTTCGATCAAACCGGGCGAGATTCTCGGTCTGCTCGGCCCAAATGGGGCGGGAAAGACAACGACGATCCAAATGTTGCTGGGCCTCGTCACCCCGACGGCAGGATCGATTTGCATGTTCGGGATGGATCTCTCGACACATCGGGAGGCGATTCTCCAGCAAGTCAATTTTTCTTCCACCTATATCTCGCTGCCCCAATCGTTGACTGTCGAGGAGAATCTCTGGGTCATCGCACGGCTCTACGGCCTGTCGGACATACCGCGGCGTGTGGAGCAGATCGTCAAGAAGTTGGAGATGGAGGAGTTCTGTACAAAGGTCACCAGGAAGCTGTCGTCCGGTCAGATGACACGGGTGACCTTAGCGAAGGCGTTTCTCACGGAGCCCAAGATTCTCTTTCTTGATGAGCCGACCGCCAGTCTCGATCCGGATATCGCCGAGAAAATCCGGGCGTTACTGAAAAAGGAGCGCCGTTCATCCGGCTTGAGCATTCTCTACACCTCCCACAACATGCGGGAAATGGAGGAAATGTCGGACCGCATTATCTTCTTGCAGCGCGGCAAGATCGTAGCGGAGGGGACGGCGCAGGAAATCGTGACGCGTTTCGGCCAAGCCGACCTGGAAGAGGTGTTCTTGAAGCTGGCTCGCGAATCGCGGCGTTGAAGGGGGACCAACAGGATGGCACAGCCCTGGATCGACTTTGGGACGGGATTGTTGGCGGGGGGACTCGGTCTGAGCACCGGCTGGGGGCTCTTCTGGCTGGTGATAGGGACGGTCGGGTACATGCGTGGAACATGCAGTCAGCGGGTCGTTCTGAACAGCCTGGCCGGGGTGATGATTCCGCTCCTCATGCTGGCGGCGCTTACCTGGTTGTGGGGCTCCTCGCCGAAGCCGGGAGTCTGGTTTGTCTGCGGCCTCGGCGGCATGCCACTGGTCCTTGTCGCGTTCGGACTTCGCCGTGCCCCGGACGGGCGGCTTGCCGGTGTGCACATGCTCGGCGGCGTGCGGCACCTCATGGGCACGGTGCTCGGCGCACACCAGGAGTGCGGTGGATGCGGCGGAGAACATGGGCGAGGGGCCGGAGGGTGCGGATGAAGCTGCATCGCATCCGGGCTCTGGTCGTCAGGCATCTCTATCTCTATCGGCGCAGCCCTCCCCGCATCATGGAGATCTTTTATTGGCCGTTCTTAGACCTCGTCATCTGGGGTTTTATTACGGTCTACCTTACACGCTTTCAGAGCCAGGTGCCGGGGTTCATCACGTTTTTCCTGGGAGCGCTCATCCTGTGGGACATGCTGTTTCGCTCACAACAAGGGATCACCATCTCGTTTCTTGAAGAACTCTGGGCGCGGAATTTAATGAATCTCTTCGCCAGCCCGCTCAAGCCGAGTGAGTTTCTGGCCGCGACGATGGTCATGAGCATCTTCAAGGTGACGGCCGTGGCGATCGTGATGACCCTGTGCGCCCTGCTTTTTTACTCCTACAACGTGTTTATGATTGGGCTCTGGCTCATTCCCTTCATTCTGAATCTGGTGCTGACCGGCTGGGTGATCGGCGTCTTCACCACGTCGCTCATTATGCGGTTTGGACAAGAGGCGGAGGTATTGGCCTGGAGCATGGTATTCCTGTTTCAGCCGATCTCCTGTGTCTTTTATCCTATGGAGATTTTGCCGGGCTGGCTGAAACCGGTGGCCTGGGCGAACCCGGCAGCCCATATTTTCGAGGGGATGCGGGCTGTGTTGGGGGCGGAGGGGGCTCCGAGCGTGAGCCTGGCTTGGGCGGTGGGCCTCAACGGCCTGTTCCTGGTCGCCGCCGTGTGGTGGTTTTACCGGACCTTCGCCTATTGCAAAGACCAAGGGCTGCTTGTCAGAATCGGCGAGTAAAGTTGTAATCTGGAAGATCTCTGTGCTAGGGTAGAGCCACTCTACCGTACGGGTCTCGCGGTAGAGCGATTCAAGCATGCAGACCCACAACGCGGATGTTGCCTTGTCCGGGAATCTCGTCGGAAGTCAGACCAAGTCGCTGCTATGGTTCGCGCCTTCGGCCCGCTCCTTCCCCCTCGGTCCTCGTGTTCAAGACAATGTCATCATTCATAAGGAGGAACCCCGATGGGTTCAAAGATTTATGTCGGTGGGTTGCCCTATTCGGCGACCGAGCAGCAATTGAGCGATTTGTTTGCAGCCCACGGCGCTGTGGCATCCGCACGGATTATCACGGATAAGTTTACCGGCCAATCCCGCGGATTCGGTTTCGTGGAAATGTCGTCGGATTCCGAAGCCCAAGCGGCCATCACGGCGCTGAACGGCTCCGAAATGGGCGGTCGTACATTGACGGTCAACGAAGCGCGTCCCCAAGAGCCGCGTACGGGCGGCGGTGGACGCGGTGGATTCGGTGGAGGCGGCGCCCGGGCCGGTTCTGGTGGCAAGCGCGACCGCTGGTAGTTGATCCGGTTTCTGTCAGTCCTGAGGGGCGGCCTTTCTAGATGGGCCGCCCTTCTGCTTTTAGGAGCCGTCT
>JAYWIP010000264.1:0-19270 GCA_039794465.1 Nitrospira sp. | reverse complement strand
GTTGAGTGGGCTCACTCGTCTGTATCGTGGGAAGGCTTCCTGCCGGCGAGCCCGGTATGAATTTGACGATTGCTCTGAATGCGTCGGCGTGGCGGTCATCATAGACATTCGATTCACTGGAGAGATCTGCCTGCAGCGGAACAATGGTGAGCGCGGGGCCAAGTGCACGGAAGGACTGGTCTTGAGGGCCAAACAGACTGTGAGGGTGACGATGTTTCCCCGGAGAAGTCACGACCACAGGTTTCAAGACCAGTTTGGCCAGGTCTGTTGCCATCGATGCCATATCGGTGTACTCGCCCGCAATCGCGTCCCCGATAAACTGATCAAGATTAATATTCAAGCCCCAAAGATTGGCGATGCCTTTGCGAACGCCCTGCCGGTAGCGTTCAACCGTCGAGGTCTGAAAGAGGGTAGAAAGCGCCAGCTCAATATCGAAAGCTGGATTCACGAGAAGCAATTGATCCGCTGTCTTGCCCTGAGCCAAGACTTTGAGGGCAACACGGGCGGTGAGATCTTCGGCCAGCAGGGTAAGCGACGCGGCCGGCCAGGTTGTTGCGACAAAATCCAGGACAGCCTGCAGGTCTGTCTGCATCCCGCGCAGAGTGGTTTGCAGAAGGTCCCCGTCGCTTTGCCCGATATGATTCGTGTGATCGTACCGAAGGACGCGGAACCGGTTCGCCGCAAGGTAGAACGAAAGCGGAAGGTAATCGGTCTGCGTCAATCCGAATCCTGGAGCGATAATCACGATCGGGGTGGTGGGTGAGATCTGATGGCGGGCATGGTCATCTGTCACGGCGATGACTTGATGCCGGACATTCCGGCATTCCCGTCTGGCGCTCACGATCGAAGAGCGGCCGACGGTACCGGCCAGAATCATGGAAGATCCGACATGCTGGGCGATGACTCGGTTAATTTCCCGTTCCGCGAAGGGCGTCAACCGGAAGAATCGAATACCAATGCGCTGTCCTGGTTGGGTGGGGCCACCTCTCAATTCGGATGGAACGGTCTGGTCTGGCGTCATGTAAACGATACGGCCATCCAGGATCGCTTCAGGTACATCCGGCTCATGCGCCCGTGGCTGTCCGAGATGGCTGGTCGAGGAAAAGTGGACTGCGATGGGGTCTCCTACGGATCCGAGAGGCCCACTTGTTTGGAAGCACAGGCCGCCGCGGCTGAAATTGATGACGAGGCCCAGCAGTGATTTGTTGCGCTCGCCGAGCGAGGAAAGGCCTACACGAACCGGGAGGGTAACACGGACTCTCAAGGTTTCTCGGTGGTCGGTTCCTCGCAACTGGGATTCGTCCGCGATGGCGTCCGGCTGTTCCAGCGTGTCCGATTCCATGAGGAGCACGTCGACGGTTGCGTCGAGAGTGCGTGCCCGTGCTTCCTCGACATAGGATTCCAAGATCTTGTGTTCGGTGTTCGTGAGAGCGGTGAACAGGAACGCCAGTCGGGATGCCGGCGCTCCTCCCGTGGTTGGTCGTGTGGTCATTCCCCGGTCATGAGCGGTCGCATGCAACTCGAATACGCCTGCAGCAGTCTTGAGCGTGAGAAGAGCTGGTTGTTGGGCGAGCGGTGGAAGTCGTCCCGCGAGCTCTACGATGGCTCCATGCGAATTCAGATCGGTCAGGGTACCTTCGCGCACGGTATTTCCGATGGCCACGCGTGCGGGAAGACTCGTGGCGATGCGAATGTGCGTGCGGCGATCGGGCAAAGGCGGGGGAGCAGGCGAATATAAGGGTTGGGGCTGAGGAAGGGAGGTCTCAGCGTGGGGCGCAGCGACCGATGAAGGCTCGGCGTGAGTGTGTGGCCACGCGACGGGAAGGGGCGGCGGACCTGGATCGCTGTTCGGCGGTGGCGTCGATCTCGTTGGAATCCATACGGTGATCGAGAAAAGCCCTCCGGCCGGGGCGAGCAGCTCTAATCGTCCGCCCAATTGTTTGACTAAGGCGTAGGCGTCAAAAACGTCGCTGGGTGTCTGATCGGCAGGGCCCTCCTCCGCAACGGTCGTGTCAGTTTCTTGGAGGCGTACTTCAATTTCAGCGACCGGTTCCGGTGTGCGTGATGTGGAGCCCAGCGCGGCTGGTGCGCCGGGTGGCTCGATTACCTGGGTGCTGATTTGAAGACCGTGTCGGCTCCCGGTCGCTGCAAGATGGCGCTGCGCATAGGAGAACAGAACTCGGAGAAGCTGCATAACCGTATCTGAGTCTCCCCCGAATGGAGGCAGAGTTGGGGTATACGATCGTTCGATCCGGCCGGTGTTCGAAAACGGAGGGGGAGTGGCTGCCAGGACGGTATCGATGAGGTCGTTCATGCTTTTTCGGCGGGCGGTAATTTCCGTTGCAGCCTGGACGAGGTCCGCTCCGATCCGAAGCGCTTCAGCTGCAGAGGCGGCCAGTGACTCAGCATGTTCCACCAGCCGGGACTCCCGAATAGATTGGACCAGGAGTTGCGCGTGTGTGCGAATGGCTTGGTGAGGATCGTGTAAATGTGTTGAGAGCGTCGAAAGGCGTTGAGAAAGAGAGAGCAGCCGATCGGTTTCTTGCAGCTGATGCTCCAAGTGGTGAATGGTTGCTTCTTGGCGGCGGTGTTGCGACACATCGCGCAAGATCCCTAATGCACCGCGGTACCGCCGTTCAGAGTCATAGAGTCCCTTCGCGCTCAACTCGATTCTGATGCGGGCGGGACTTGGCGAGTCTGGGGATGGTTTACGAATGAGATCCAGTTCAATCTGTCGAGATGCCCGTGTCCCGGTTCTCCGGTCGTTGAAACAATGTCGAGCCAGATTGAGTTGGTCTGACGGCACAATGACCGAGTAGGGAGTCCCGAGTAACTCTTCCTGTGAATATCCAAGGATCCTGGTAATGAGCGGACTCACGTATGTGAACCGCCCATCCGTATCGAGCTCATATACGACGTCGTTCAATGCGTCCACCAGTCGGCCGTAGCGCTCCTGTGTTCGATCGAGCGTGAGACGCAGGTCACGTTTTTCAAAGGCATCTCTTGTGTACAACACCAACTCGGTGAGGAACGCGGGTGATTTCTTGTAAAGCAGAAAGTCCGCCCCGGCGTGCAACGCATTCAGCGCGGAGGTGGAGTCGCTACGCTCGGTTTGCAACACCAGGACGACTGCGGGAACAAGTCGTTTGAGCTCCGGCAAGATAGACGTTGCACGTTGAGTCAGGAGGTTGTCATCGAGCAGGATGAGATGCCATGCGGCACGCGGTGCCCATTGGATCGCTTCCTCCAGGGAGTAGACTGCTTCGATCCGGCAGTTTGGGAAGAAGCCTCGAAAACTGAGCGTGGTCAGTTTGATTTCTTCGGCGATCTCGTTGACGAGGAGAATCGAGATGGGCTCACTCTGCGGCATAGCGCGTGTTCCGGTGTTTCTGAGCAAGCCGCTCTAACAGGCTCAGGTCGAATGACGCCGAGCTGGTGCATTGAATATCACAAGTGCTGATCAGAAACCCAGAGCAGGATGAGTTTTAATTGAAGATAATGGTGTTAAGACCCGATATCGTGAACAATTTTGAACGGACTGGAAGGTAGGAACTGGGCCTGCCGGACCAGAGTCGCCGGCAGGCCCGTGGGGAATGATCAGAAGGCAGAGGCTGTCTTCTTCTCTGCCGGGCAGGATCCCGGGGTCATGTACAGCAAGTAATTCCCCATACCGTGTTGAAGTTCAGTCTTTTGCAGAGAATGGTGGTAGACCATGACCATTTCATAGTCGTCCGCCTTCGAAATCGGGAAGCCCTGACTGTCCTTATAGACTTGGTGAGGCAAGAATTCGCGGAGCGTACCGTCCTGTTCAACATCCGGGACCGTCCGGAGAAGGGTCTGTTTCTTGGTCTTGTTCTCCAACGCGATCATCAGCAGCTCGTCATGGCCATGCGGATACGCATACTTGACGCAGCCGTCCATACTGAATTTCAGTGGCGCCGTACGAACTTGAACGCCGGCTCCGATTTCTATTCCCTCGTCAGTCTGATCCGCTGGGCGATCGCCGAATTTGGTAAAACAGACGATATTGACCCCGACCTGATAGATGTCCATGGCCTGGACCGGTTTAGCCTTCGGCGCAAAGTACATCGTGAAGGTTGCGATGACATTCTTGGTGGGAGGAGCGCCATGATAGAACGCGACGACCGTCATAAGCTTATCATCTTTCGCGAGTTTCACACCGTATCCGTCAGGGAATTGCGTTTCAGACATCTCAAGCCCCGCTCCGCCGAAGAAGAGTGGTTCGCCGGGGCAGGAGACGCTTGGTTTTGTGTTGTTGATCATCAGGATATGGTGCAAGTAATTTCTCGGTAGTTCCTTCCCCTCGACCGTGGACAGGGCGGATTTGAAACCGATCAAATACTTGTCTTCGGGGAGCTGGAAATTAAACCGAGGCATGGAGTCGCCCATGTCGCCTTCCCCATGGCCGGTGGGAAGATCAATGGGGCCGAAGGTCAGGGTCGCGGTATTTTCTCCATACGTGATCTTCGAGCCGACCTGCTTCTTCAGTGTGGGGACGGCATGGTGTTCATGTCCCCCATCGGCGTAGGCGGATGAGATCATGAAGACGCTTATGGCAAGAAGAATGAGGGATCTAAACATAAGTCCTCCCAGAGGAAATAAAGCTGTGATGGTGAACCGGACTCCGAATTGTTGGTCTGACAGAAGAGAAACAGATTGGCTCATTGGGCGCTAGCCGATGGTGGCGGTATTTTTTTCCAGTAATAGGTGCCGCCGTGTTCTTTTGGTGGAATGTTTTTTCGCGTATCGACTCGTGTGTACCACCAGATGCCCTTGGCTTCCTTGCCGTCTTCCGAGAGAAGGACTTCAAACCCGCCTTCTCGATCGTTGCCGGGCTGGTGCCACGTGCCTTGCCACAGCCGGTTTTCAATTTTCGTGGTGACGAACCGCCCCTGGTGTTGCGTATAGGGGCCGTTTCCGTTCTTGTCCAACGTCGCCTTATAGCGTTTTTCATCCTCCACTTCGAGAATGTCCCAGTCCCCGCTCACATCCGGCATGGCCGCCGCCGGCGGATTGGTCACCCGAAGTTGTTGCGCGGGGGAGGCGCTCGATTGGGCCAGGGGGCCGTTCATTTGCGCGGAGCGAAATGACTCATGAAAAGATAGCATCACCCATTGTCCGTTTCGGCGCTCCAGAACACCCGTTTCGCGCAATGGGAGCAGCATGCGTTTGAGCTCGGTGCCTTCCTTAACGTACCGGGTATAGTCCAGTTCCATTGTGAACCAGGCGATGTCTCCCTTGTGCCAGACCCTGAGCTCGCGGATCGGAATTTCAAACTTCTGAACACTGGCGAACTCTTCCTGCATCTCCCGCTCGAATTCCGACCAGCCCACGTACTTGCGTCCACCGACTGAAAAACTGGTGATATCGGCATCGTGCGCCATGAGACGAGACATGGTTGCCATATCTTTTTCGACGTTGGCTTTGACAAGTGCGCGAATTACGGTCTCCGGATCGGTTGTCTCCGGTGCCCCCGCCATGACCCCTGGCACCGCAAGCAGGGCACTCAACACGCTGCCCACAACCATGGCTGTAGAACGACCCATCGATGTCCCCCTGTGTGTGATGGAACTCTCCGATCGAGAGAATCGGTGAAGAATAGCACTTGAAGCTACACACTCTTGTGGAGCTTGTCAATATCGGCTCGGAGATCTGGGGTCATGTGTGCCCGATGACCACGACCGTGACGTTGTCCGTGCCTCCGCGCTCCAATGAGGCATCGATCAGGTGATCACATGCCCGGATCGGATCTCCTTTGGCATCCCTCATGATATCCCGAATATCGTCGTCCTCCAGCATCTTCGTCAGACCGTCCGAACACAAGAGCAGAAGATCCTCTTTCTCAAGCGGGGAGGAAGAAAGGGAGGGTTTCATCGGCGCCGACATACCCAGGGCTTTCGTCAGGACGTGCCGCTCAGGATGCGTGCGTGCTGTCTTTTCAGTCAGAATGCCACGGGCAAGGTATTTTTCGATCAGCGTATGATCGCGGGTGAGCAGCGTCAGCGCACCGGAGCGGAACCGGTAGGCGCGGCTGTCGCCCACATGAGCCACATGGGCTTCAGGCGTGTCTGACGAGTGGATCAGTATCATGACGAGCGTCGTGCCCATGCCCTTGAGTGCGGGCTCCAACTGCGCTCGTCCTAGGATGGCGAGATGTGCCTGTACGATCAATTCGGTCAAGAATTGAGGAGAGGAGGTTTGCCCTTGGCGGAGCGTATCGGCTAATAATTCGGCGTGCGCTTTGATGCTGGCAATGGCCAATTGGGCGGCCACCTCTCCGCCGGCATGACCCCCCATCCCGTCGGCGACAGCCCACAGACCTAGCGGGTCGATCGTCATGAATCTATCTTGATTCGTAGCGCGCACCAACCCGATCTCGCTGCGTCCGATACCGACCCAGCTGTTCATGGTAGCGAGGCCGTGAGTGCGTGGTGTGAAATCCGTGCGGGGGTGGCTGACGAAGGGCCGAATCGTACCATCATCTCCTTATAGACGAGTGTGGCAAGAGGCACAAGGGTTTCCGTGTCCGCGCGGTTATAGGCCAACAACATATCAAGTGCAGACTGGTCTCCGCGGCACCATTGCGACCACAGTCGTACGGCGTCCAGGCCATCGAGACCGCAAAGGGCTGGCGCCCGTTCGAGGCCAAGTTCCTGTTCCAGGCGCTTAAGCCCTCCGCGCATACCCAAGCGGCGTGCAGCCAGGCACAGGTCGAGGTGGGCCGTGGGGAATCGAAGTCGGGGGAATTGGGCACGCAAATACGGCACATCGAAGACGGAGCCGAAGAAGGTGACCAGCAGCGTGCAACGGTCGAGTTCCGCCTGTAGCCGGTCGGTTGTCAACGTGTCGCCTTGGACCAACGTGGTCGCGGATCCGTTCTGATATAACCCGACAACCGTCACGGCCCCAGCCGGATCGTGAGGAGAAAGGCCGGTCGTTTCAATATCGAGATAGAGCGCAGTGGATCGGCAGGTGTCATAGAATCGCCAATGCTCACGGCTTGGAAGCCGCGCGGCGAGCGAAGCGAAGTCCCCGGCCTCGAATGCGGCGAGGGCGAGCGAGAGGTCCTCGTTATACAGCGATTTTCTGTCCGGGGAGAGCCCGGCGATCCGAGGCCGGTTGACAAAGCTGTGCCAGTCGAGCACGCCGTCTTGCCACCACCGGCGCTCCGTCACAGGTCCGACACCTTGCAGCAGGACAAATGTGGAGGTCAGCATGGCGGTGATTGTAGCCTTGATTTCACTTAGGAGACAAGTTAGAGTTCGGCACCGCATCAGCGCCTGAACGGACGCGTCCGTGGAAAGTTGCACCGCCTCATGACTGAACCGGCGAAGCGCATCCGCATTCTGGTGGACGGAGTGCGGCTCGAAGCGGAGCTCAGGGGGACGAAAACTGCGGCTGCGGTCTACGCCGCACTTCCGGTTCAGGCCCCGATCAATGTGTGGGGAGAAGAATTCTATTTCAAGATTTCCGGTGTGACGGATTATCGGGAGACGGCCACGAATCGGGTCGCAGTCGGAGACATCGCCTACTGGGGAGCCGGCCAAGTTCTGGCGATTTTTTTTGGACGAACCCCGATGAGCACGGGAAGCGATCCGGTGCCCGCCGACCGGGTGAATGTCGTGGGACGAATCGTCGGGGATGCGACCCAGTTACGCCGCGTGATGGAAGCCTCAACCATCCGAGTCGAGCAAGGATAGGGGCATGCGTCTTTCGAAGGAACGGGTGCGGCATATGGCCGACAGCCTGGTGGGGCGTCTCCAACAAGAGGGTGTCATCGAACTGCTTGGAGACCGGAACGCATTGGTTGCCGGACTTGAGCAGGTGATGACAGACGAGCTGTCTGTGGAGGATCGGTTGAATGCGGAAGTGCGGCAGCTGCTCAAAGCGTATGATAAGCAGATCGAACAAGGCCAGGTTGATTATCAGAAAATGTTTCAGATGGTGAAACAGAAGTTGGTCCGTGAACGGGGCCTCATCTTATAAGACGTGAAACGTGAAGCGTATTTCGTGAAGCGTTTGCGAACGACGAGATACGAGCGACGGACGACGCGGATCGCATGTTAAGCGAAGACAAAGCCAGTCATTTGTCGCACGTCATTGTGAATGCCATCAAGCGTCACGCGGCGGTCAGGATGGTGGCCGATGACGAACGGGTACTGAAAGCGGTCAAGCGTGTCGTGGCTGCCGAGTTGGCGCAGGAAGAGGAGATCGACCGCAAGGTCAAGGCCAGATTGGCCTCGTACTCGCGCGGCATCGTCGAAGGGAGTGCGGAGTGGGAGGTGCTGTATCGGAAGACGTTCGAGGACGAGATCAGAAAACAGACCAAGATGTGAAAGACAGAGGGTGAGGGAGGGAGCATGAAACAGGTTGTGATCCTGGGAATGATCATTGCGTTGATGGGAACAACGGGTTGTTTCTCGAAGCGCAAACCTCTCGTTCCGCTGGCGCTGGCAGACGCGGATGCCAGGTCCCAGGCGGTGTTGCTGACGGAGCAAGGAACGCAGGCCTACCACGCCAAACAATTCGAGGAGGCCAAGAAATTGTTTGAGCAGGCGGTGTCCGTTGCGCCGCAGTCCGGGCAAGCGCATTACAACTACGGCTTGGCGCTGAACGCGCTGGGCAAACAGGACGTTGCGCGGCAGCATTTTCTTGAGGCGGCGAACTTGGCTCCCGGTGACCAGGTGATATGGGATTCGCCCGCCTTGGCGCCCTATGGTGATCCTGAGACAAGATCACGCACCAAAGATCGTCCCTACGGAACGAACCGCCCCAATTTCGGCGCCCCGTTGCCGCGATACTAGGCGGTTGATAGACGATCGTGATCGATCGCGAGAGCGAACCGATCGGTAGACTCTGTTCCGAGCCGGAAGACGTATCCTATATTCTGCAGACATGAGGAGTGAGATATGGCCAAGGATGTTACAGTAGGACAAATGGCTCCCGAACTCTCAATTCCTGACCAGGACGGTAAGACCGTCACGCTGAAGGGGTTCCGAGGTAAGCAGGTCGTCTTGTATTTTTATCCGAAAGACGATACGCCGGGCTGTACCAAAGAGTCCTGCGATTTCCGCGATGTCGAATCACAAATTTTGCGGGCCGGGGGGGCCATCCTGGGGGTGAGCCTGGATGGGCGCGAATCTCACCAGAAGTTCATCAAGAAATTTGGACTGCCGTTCCCGCTGTTGAGTGACGAAGACGCGGCCATTTCCAAGGCCTACGGGGTCTACAAGGAAAAGAATATGTATGGCCGAAAGTATTGGGGCATCGAACGCAGCACGTTCATCATTGGTCCGGAAGGGAAAGTGAAAGCGATCTTTCGCAAAGTCAAAGTCGATGGGCATGCCGACGAAGTGTTGGCGGCGCTCAAAGCATAGCCCTGATCACGCCGGTGCCCTCCTCTCACATTGGCCATGCGGCCCATGATCGATCTTGTCCGCAGAGCCTCTCTCTTCTGTCTGGTTCCGCTCGTGTCCTGTGTCAGCTTCTTGGAAGCCGCAGATAAGACTCCCGCGACGCTTCTGCTCAAAGACACGCTCATCGCGCCTGGCCGGCCGGCGAGGGTAGAGGCGCGGCTCTCTACCAAAAGCCTGCTGTCTACCATGGGATTAGGTGGAGAGCTCCTCGAGCTTATTGTGGAGGGCAAAGTCGTCGCCACGGGCATGACCGGCGGGGATGGACGGGCGTTTTTGACCTATCGCCCCACGGCGCAGGGTGTCATTCCGATTCAGGTGCGAGTCGGTCGCAGTCCACGCGTCTTGCCGACGGAAGGGCAGGCGAATCTGGTCGCCTGGGAGCGGCGCAACCCCATCCTTGCGATTGAGGTGGCGGCGCTGATGGAAGCGCGTAAGGGAGAGAATCCGCTGTCCGGCATCGGGTCGGCGCTTGAGTCGGAACGAACGCCGATGCCCGATGCGGCCGATGAGCTGGCCAAGTTGACGCAGTTCCATTATCGCGTTATGTATGTGGCTACGGTTCCGTCGACGAATGCGGATGGATTGCTCGCGACTGCCGAGATCCGTGCGTGGCTGACCCGTCATAAATTTCCACCCGGATATACCGTCGTGTTGCCGCCCGGCGAATCCGTGTGGGGGGCGATGATCGATGAAGTGCACGGCGCGGGCTGGAAGAGCCTCAAGACGGGCATCGGCCGCTCAAAGGCTTTCGCGGAGGCCTTTCTTCAGCGGCGGTTGGAGGTCGTTGTGATATCAGACTCGGCAACCGGCGAAGTTCCGCGGAAAGCTGCAGCCGTGAAGGATTGGAAGGAGGTTCGAAAGAAGCTGTAGCAGGATGCGATCGATTCACACCGGCCAGCGCTCTTCCTTCCAGGCCATCTCCCAAAACATCCATTCGTACCGTGAACTGAGTATGAAGGACGCTTCCATTCGGTGCCGTGCTTCGTGGCCGGCGGTCTTGGCCCACTGATCGACTTTCTTGCGCATCCATCGCTGGACTTCGGCGAACTCCGGCGACGCATAGAGCATGAGCCAGTCACGGTAGGGGTGATTCTTAGGTGGAGGACCGTTCTTGAGCAAGTGCTGTCCGACCACGCAATAGACCCAGGCGCAGGGGAGGGCGACGACGGTGATCTCCGCCGCGGTGCCCGATGCCGCCACCGCCAGCATGTGTCTCGTGTAGGCGTAGTTAGTCGGTGCCATGGGAACAGACGCCATCCGTTGCGCCGTCATCTTCCAACGCTTCCCATAATTCTCGTGCAAACTGCGCTCAACGACGATCGTGTCCTCGGCGAGTTTATTGAACCGCAGGGCGGATTCGGCATCCGGCGACCGCAATGCGCCGGCGGCGAAGATGCGGGCGAGTTCGCCGAGAAACCGTGCGTCCTGCAGAATGTAATACTTGAACTTCCGCTCAGGCAACGTGCCGTTTCCCAGGGCGACCACGAACGGATGCACAAGCTGTGCATCCCAGATGGGTTTGGCGAGTTGCCGGAGCTGGTTGGAAAACGACATGGGAACCTCCTCGGAAGGGCTTCCCTACGCCGGCCAGGGTCTGGGCAAACGGTTGATGCCGTCCAGCGCGGCAACTCTGTAACATTCGGCCAACGTCGGATAGTTGAAGACGGTATCAATAAAGTATTGAATTTGTCCATGGTAGGCCATGACCGCCTGGCCGATGTGGATCAGCTCGGTGGCGCCTTCGCCGATGGCATGCACACCGAGCAGCTCTTTCGTATGCCGGTGGAACAGCAGTTTGAGCATGCCGGTTTCGTCCCCGATCAGCTGGCCCCGCGCGATTTCCTTGTAGCGGGCGACGCCGACGCCGTAGGGCACGTCTGCTTGCGTCAGCTCTTCCTCGGTCCGGCCCACCATGGAAATCTCAGGAATCGCGTAGATGCCGTACGGCAGCAGCGAATTGTCGACGCGATCGGGATAGCTGAACGCGTGGCAGGAGGCGTGGCGGCCCTGTTGCATCGACGTCGAGACCAGGGCCGGGAAGCCGATGACGTCTCCGACGGCGTAGATATGAGGAACGGCCGTCTGGAAGTGTTCGTTCACGCTCAGCCGGCCCCTATTGTCTGGTTTCAATCCCACGGCTTCCACGTTGAGCCCCTGTGTCGCGCCGACCCGGCCGATCGCGTACATGAGCGTCGTGGTTTGGATCGGTGGAGCCTGTCTGAGACAGACATGAATGGTCTTGTCCGCCTCTTTCTTGATCGCCAGGACTTCTTCCTCGTGGTAGAGGGTGACCCCGATCTCACGCATCTGTTTCTGGAGCGCCTCAATGATCTCGGCATCGACAAACTCCAGGAGGCGGGGGCGCTTGTCGATGAGCGTGACAGGAACTCCGATGGTGGCGAGGATTGAGGCGTATTCCGTGCCGATGATGCCGCCGCCGACGATGACCATGGAGTCGGGGATGTGTTTCAATGTCAGAAGGCCGTCCGTATCGATGATGGTCTTGTCGTCGAAAGGAATATGGGCCGGTCTGGCCGGTTCCGTTCCCACGGCAATGACAATGAAATCCCCCGTAAGTTCGTGCGTGCCATGCTCCGATTGGATCCGCAGCCGATGTGGATCAAGGAAGCTGGCCGTGCCATAGCACGTATCGATCCGATTACGAGCCATCTGGTCCTTCACGATCTGAATTTCGTTCTTGATGACGTGGTCGGCACGAAAGGCAAGATCTTCGATCGTGATCGTCTGTTTAAGGCGATAGGCGCCGCCGTAGATACTGCGCTGCCGGAATCCCGACAGATAGAGGGCGGCCTCGCGGAGGGATTTGCTCGGAATCGTGCCGGTGTTGATGCAGACGCCGCCGACGACCTCCTTCCGCTCGACAATGCAGACTTTTTTGCCGAGCTTCGCCGCCTGGACCGCGGCTTTTTGACCGGCGGGTCCGGTTCCAATGACGAGCAGATCGTAATGGGTCATAGGTGTGGGGGAAGGACAAGGCTGAGGTTCAGGTTAAGAACATGCGTCGCCGGTCGTCCTTAACCTTAACCTCAACCGTGGGCTTGCGCAAGCTAACTTGCCGTAATCAACGAGCGGGCGATCCGGAAGGCTTCTTCCATATCCGGCAGGTGCGTCAGTTCCGGCGTGATCTGGAGGTAGCGGACAGTGTTGTTCTTGTCGACCACCATGACCGCTCTGGCGAGCAAGTGCGGACCGCTCAGGAACAGCCCGTAGGTTTTGCCGAACTCGCCGCCCCGATAGTCGGACAGAAACGTGACATTGTCGATCTTGGCTTCCTGGGAGAACCGTTTCTGCGCGAAGGGCGTATCGACACTGACCGTGATGAGCTCGACCAGCTTATCGAGCCCTTTGTTCCTTTCACTGAGGTGGTGGGTTTGTTGCTCGCACACCGGAGTATCGAGCGACGGGACCACGCTGATGATCCGGACCTTCCCCGCGCCTTTGGTTTGGGCGATATTGATCAGCGACAGATCGTTCTGTGCCACTTTCACGTCGCGCAGGACATCGCCGGTCTTGATGGCAGTGCCGGAGAGTCCCAGCGGGCTGCCCTTGAAGAGGATATTGTTGCCTTCTCCGGACGCTGCGCTGCCATCAGCAATCGTGATGTTCTTATAGTTGAAGCTGCTTTCCAGAGGCGCTCCCATACCGGCGCATCCGGCTACTCCAAGTGTAAGGCTCAATGCGAATCCGATCCATCCTCGATAGGCTGCCTGCATTATGCTCTCCTTTCGTCAGACAATGGGTGGAATGCTCGACGTTATGGCGCCCCGTCGCCGCTCATGGGTGATTGAATATACGCGAACAAGATGCTGTTGACCAGGTCCGGCTGTTCCCATTGCGGGAGATGGCCGGCCTCGGGGATTCTCACGAGTTGTGCTCCTGGGATAGTGCGATGAAGTTCTTCCCCCACGGACAGGGGAAAGACGCGATCCTGTTCTCCCCAGATGATCATCGTTGGGTGGGAGAGCGTATGAATGCGCGTCGCAAACCCGGTTTCCCACAAGGGGAGGACACTTCTGGCGGCCATCATGGGTGTGATGAGGCCGGGACGACGCCGGTTCCGATTGGAGCGTTCGATGACGGCGGGGGTGAGGAGTGCCGGGTTGTAAATGAATTCTCGCATGATGGATTCCGTCATCCAATCGCCGAACAGCCAGCTGCCGAATGAGACGATCCACGTTGGTGCGCGGGTTTCCAGGGCTCGTCGAATCGATGGGCTGGTGAGCTTGAGGAGAATCTGCGGCGGCAATCCGCCGATAAGGACCAGTTTCGAAACACGCGAGGGGTGTTCCAGCGCCATGCCGATCGCCAGGCCGGCTCCCATCGAGTTACCGACCAACGTGGCGTGGTGGATGTGTGCGGCGTCCATGAAGCCGACGAAGAAGTCCAGCAGTTCGTCCGGACGGTATTCGATGTCCGGCTTGTCGGAGAGGCCGGAACCGGGCAAATCGAGAGTCAGGACCCGGAAGCTGTGCGCCAAAACCCGTTGCTGATGCTCCCATTGCCACATCGATCCCCCGAAGCCGTGGATCAGGATGACGGGCGGCCCGTTTCCCACATCCAGATAGGCGATCCGCTGGTCATGGACGGTGACGGTCTTGATGGGAATGCGTTCGAGGGACTCGAAGTAGGGTGGAATCGGCGGCGGCGACGAACAGGCCCCAGGGAAAAGGGACAGCAGACAGAGCGTCAACAGCACGTGGCGCGTGGGACTGTGCGCGTGAGAGGGCGCAGCCGAGACGCGTGGACTATTCCAGTTGGATGACGGTCTCATCCGTTTTCACATTGTCCCCTTCGACGGCCAGAATGGCTTTGACGGTGCCGGCGATCGGAGCAGGCACGCGGCTTTCCATCTTCATCGCTTCGATGATCAGAAGCGGATCGCCGGTCTTCACCTGATCGTCCACCCCGACGAGCACTTTAACCACCCGGCCCGGCATCGGCGGCGCCACATCGCCCGGCTTCGACGGCCTGGGCCTTTTCGGTTTGGCGCCTGTTCCCGTTTCCGGGGCCTCTGGAACACCGGCCAGAATTTCCTGGATCGGCTCAAGGGACACCTCTTCCAGCTTGTCGTTGACTCGAATGTAATACGGCTTGCGTCCATCGGTCTTACGGCCGGAGCCGGACACCTTCACATGGTAGGTTTCGCCGTGTACGGTGACGTTGAATTCCACCGGAGCGAGGTGCAGTTCGTGGGCGACGGACGGTCCCTTGGGTGCGGCGGCTTCCAGCGGAGGCGGCACCAAGTCGCCTTTCGCACGGGCTTCGAAAAACTCCCTTGCGATGGCCGGGAACAGGGCGAAGGAGAGCTGATCCTCGACCGATGAGGCGGACTCGGGCAACTCTTTCTTGACCGACTCCAGTTCCGGCTCAAGCCGGTCGGCAGGCCTGGATTTGATCGGCTCTTCGTTCCCGATGGCGCGGGCCATGACATCGTTGTCCACCGGCCCCGGGGCGCGGCCGTAGAAGCCGAGAAAGTAGTTCTTCGTCTCGGTCGTGATGACTTTGTAACGCTCACCGGTCAGGACATTGAGCGTCGCCTGGGTGCCGACAATCTGGCTGGTCGGCGTCACAAGCGGCGGGTAGCCCATTTCCTTCCGGACCCGCGGGACTTCCTCCAAGACTTCCTTCATGCGATCCAGGGCGTTTTGCTCGGTGAGCTGCGCAGCCAGGTTGGAGAGCATGCCGCCCGGAATCTGTGAGGTGAGAATTTCCGCATCGACGCCGGTAAAGTCGCTTTCAAACTGCCGATACTTGCGGCGAACCGAGCGGAAGTGCTCGGTGATCGGGAGGAACGACGCTTGATCCAATCCCGTGTCGTATGGGGTGTTTCGCAGCGACGCGACCAGTGTTTCCGTCGCCGGGTGCGACGTGCCGCCGGCCAAGGGCGAGATCGACGTGTCGAGCATGTCGAGCCCGCCCAGGATGGCCATAAGCGACGACATGGACGCCATGCCGGAGGTGTAATGGGAATGCAAATGGATCGGTGTCTTGACGGCGGCCTTGAACCGGCGCACGAGGTGGTAGGCGTCCAGCGGCGCCAGGAGTCCGGCCATATCTTTGATGCAGATCGTATCGGCGCCCAGATCCTCGAGCTTCTTCGCCATGTCCACGAACCGGTCGATACTGTGGACCGGGCTGACGGTGTAACTGATGGTGGCCTCCGCATGCTTGCCGCAGGCCTTGACCTCGCGCACCGCCCGGTCGAGGTTGCGCACGTCGTTGAGCGCATCGAAGATGCGAAAGACGTCGATGCCGTTGGAGGCCGACCGTTCGATGAACCGCTCCAGCACATCGTCCGCGTAGTGCCGGTAGCCCACGAGGTTTTGTCCCCGCAGGAGCATTTGCAGCTTCGTGTTGGGCATCGCGGCGCGCAAGGTGCGGAGCCGCTCCCAGGGATCTTCCTTGAGAAAACGCAGACAGGTGTCGAACGTCGCACCGCCCCAGACTTCCAGTGACCAGTAGCCTACGGCGTCGAGCTTCTGGGCGATGGGCAGCATGTCTTCGGTGCGCATGCGCGTGGCAAGGAGCGACTGGTGGCCGTCGCGGAGCGCGACATCGGTGATCAACACGCGTTTGCCCGGTGCCGGTTGAATCGTGAATTCTTCTCCGCGGTCTTTCCGGACCTGCGGGATGTGTCGGACCTTCGAGGTCTTGAGGGCCGGTGCCGATGGCCGTCCCTTGGCTGTCTGCTTCTTTCCAGGTCGTCGTGTCGTGGCCATGGTGTGTCGTCTTTGTTTGTGACTCGGTGAGGGGCCTGCCGACTACAGCCCTTCGTAGGCTGCAATGGCGGCGGACAGCGCCAGAACCAAGTCTTCCGGTTGTTGGAATTCGTGGTACGAATACAGGTCCGGGTGGGTGTCGAGATAGGAGGTATCGAACCGCCCAGCCAGAAAATCCGGCTCCTGCATGATCGCTTCCATGAAGGGAATCGTCGTCTTCAGTCCACGGATGACATATTCTTCCAGCGAGCGCCGCATGCGGCTCACAGTCTCGTCCCAGGTTCGGCCCCGCACGGTCAACTTCGCCAAGAGCGCGTCATAGTAGGGCGGAACCGTATAGTCCTTGTACACAGCGCCGTCGATCCGGACGCCGATGCCACCGGGAGACAGATAGGCCGTCACGGTGCCGGTGCTGGGCATAAAATTGTTCTTCGGATCCTCCGCATTGATCCGGCACTGGATTGCGTGACCTTGCAGAGTGACGTCTGCTTGCTGGATGGTGAGCGGGAGCCCCGCCGCGATCATAATCTGATTTCGCACGATATCGATGGCCGTGATCTGCTCGGTCACCGTATGCTCGACTTGGAGGCGCGGGTTCATCTCGATGAAGTAGAACTTCCCTGATTGATCGAGCAGAAACTCGACGGTGCCTGCGTTGTCGTACTGCACGGCTTTGGCGATGGCAATGGCGGCGTGGCCCATCTCTTCCCGAAGCTCCTTGGTCAGAATCAACGACGGAGCGATTTCGATCAGTTTCTGGTGCCGGCGCTGGATCGAGCAGTCTCGTTCGCCCAGATGAATGATGTGGCCGTGGCGGTCCCCCAGAATCTGGAATTCAATATGGTGCGGCCGTTCGATGTACTTTTCGATGAAGACGCTGCCGTCGCCGAACGAGGCCTGCGCTTCCCGCGACGAGACCTCCATGTTCTCACGCAGTTCCGCATCCGACCGTACCACCCGGAGGCCTCGCCCACCGCCTCCGGCGCTGGCTTTGATCATTACCGGGTAGCCGGCCTTCTTCGCGAAGGCAAGGCCGTCTTTCACGTGAGTAATGGCACCCTCTGTGCCGGGGACGATCGGCACCCCGGCGGACTCGGCCAGCTCGCGCGCCTTGACCTTGCTGCCCATCAATGTGATGGCGTGAGGTGAGGGGCCGATAAAGGTAATGCCCGAGGCTCGGCAGAGTTCGGCGAACTCCGCGTTTTCAGAAAGAAATCCATATCCTGGATGGATGGCATCGGCGCCGATTCGTTTGGCCAGCCCGACGATCTGTTTGCTATCAAGGAAGCCCTTCACAGGGCCGGGACCGACCAGATAGGACTCGTCGGCTTTTTTGACGTAAATCCCGGTCGAATCCGCTTCGGAATAAATGGCGGCGGTGCCGATGTTTAACTCGCGGCAGGCGCGGATGATGCGCATGGCGATCTCGCCGCGATTGGCGACCAGGATTTTCTTAAACATCGCGCTCCCGATAGGGGGAAAATGAGCGCGTAAGCTAGCATAGGATCAAGAGGTCTGTCGAGGGAGGGAGGGTGAAAGCGGAGGGCAGGCGCGGCCAGCCAGTGCGGTGAACTTCCACAGTGAAGTGCCAGCTACCTTGACCGTCGTTAGGTGTGAATTGTCAGCCGGCGACCGTCTTGAATGACGAGTAGCAGTGGTGCCTTCAGCTGCGCGTAGGGCAGGCCTCCCAATATTGAGAGCCGATTGCTTCGGAATGATGGACGGCCCGCCGATCCGGCGGTGGGGCTATCGCGGGTGGAGTGTGGCGGCAGTTCTGGGCCTGCCCCGATCGCTCTGAGCAATGTATTGACTTGCTTCGCAGCGCGCCTGCGCGAAGAGCCTGCGACCGATCAGCGCCTTGGATAATTCCGTCGCCACATTTGCGCATGTGTTGTAGAATGCCCTCGTTCGCAGGTGTGGTATCGATGGGAATCTCTACATGATACATCGGGGACTATCGGGCGGCAGGCTTCGCATTCGTACAACAACCCGTCAGTGGATGGCCAGGGGAGTCGTACGGATCCTCGCGGTCGTTCTGTTCATCGGGCTGGTTTCTTCCCCGGTCTGGAGTGAGAGCCCCGCGCCGTCGGTTCATTGGGGCAGCACGGCCTTTCCCGATCAGTACTCCACGGTGACCACGGGGCTCACGCTCAATCGGTTTACGCCGATCGACGGCAATGGGGCCAAATACGACTCGACCGTGGCGAACACCTTGGGTTTCAACCTCATCACGCTCAGCTGGACACAACATTGGGGTGGGGATTGGAAAGACTGGAGTACCAATCTGACCGCCGGGATCAGTCCGACCAGCGATGAGCCGAGCCAATTTTTTCAGAATAAGGTCGTGCATCAGCTCCGCCATCTGCCGCCGGTCCCCTCAGTCGATCCCCGGAAAGAGACGGATGTGATGATCGATGGGTCGGTGACGCGGTGGTTTCCGCTCTTTCAGCCCAAAGTGATGTTTGTGGGCGGTGGGTTTTCCGTCGGCACGATCTACCAACAGGGATTCCTTCGGGCGGGGATCAGGCGGTTGCAGGTCACGCCGACGTTCTATTCCGGAAGCTGGGGCGAGGTGAGCGGGCGGGCGTCCGTGCTGGGCCGGATCAGCTATCAGGACAACGGCGCTACGGTCCACTCCGTGCGGAGTACCGCCGGGCTGGTGCAGCCGTCCATCGCCTTCGGCCAATACCGGAGAACCGCCAACGGCGAGACCATTCCAACTTGGGAAATTGAGTTCGCTTTGATGTGGGATTCCGGAATCTTCGTCAATCCGCTTGGAAAAAGTCAAAAGCAGTTTGCCTGGTCTTTGGCCGCCTCTACCGGACCGCTACGGTTTGAAACCTGGAATGACAGTATGGGCAATATTGCGACGAGAGACTTTGGCCCGACCTACGGTGCGAGTTTGACCCTCGATGTGCTACGAGTGTGGCGCTACTTCTCTCCAGAGCAGGGCGGATAGCGAATGGCCATCAGCCACCACTCGCTACTCGTGCTGATGCGGGGTGGCTGAAGCCGTTGGCATGGTGGCCGAAATACATCCCTCGATGAATTCGACCTTACATTGCCATGAGGAGGCTGCCTCGTTGACACGGT
>JAYWIP010000263.1:0-2274 GCA_039794465.1 Nitrospira sp. | reverse complement strand
GCTGCTTAGTGCGCCCTTTGTCAGAACTCCACCCTGCTCAATTCTGATGGCACTACAGATCGGTTTCTGTACCGAGGCATCCTGCTTGAAGTCTTGTGGGGGCTCGATGATGCTCCATAAGGGTAACGTGCCGCCGCTGGGCCTGGCGATAAGCTGTTCTTTTGGCAGGTCAGGCAGTGACTGCTGGTCTTGCTTGATCGGAGTCGATAGTTCGGCCAGGGGTATGGTGCGGCCGATTATCACAATGTCACCGGTCGACCGGTTGATAACCCTAATTTGGTCTTTCGCGGAGGTGACGAGATAGGCATCTCCGAACTCGCTGACCAATGTTTCCAATCTGAGTTGTGAGTACAGCGTTTGGCAAGTCACCGCGTTGACGGAACGATCCATCCTCGCGATGCCTTCAAAATTGCCTTGCACGAGGCGCAAATTGCCGAGCATCGGATCGACGGGCGGCATGTATTTGGAGAGGATGTGCAGCGTCTGCGGCTCGCCGGGACAGGCGAAGGATTGGAGCCGCAGGTAATTCGTGTAGGCCGAGGCCCAGTCGCCGATTGAGCGAAAGACCATTTCCACGCTGTTGAGGAGTATAACGATCGTTTCGAGCAGTGTCGGGGCCTCAGCCTTGACGCTTTCATAGTAGGCCAATGCGGCGTGGTACGTGAAATCTTTCTCGCCGGAGGCCAACTCACAGGCCATGACCAGTTCACGAAACACAGAGAGCGGAATCCAGTTGCTCGGATCGGCCAGAAAGGTCTTGGCATCCCGGATTTCCTGGAACGATTCCGCCGCCCCCATCACTCGAGAGAAGTCCACGCTGGACGCAACGGCGGGATAACGAGTATCGAGGTGCCGGATGAGGAGCCCGCTTTGGAGGCAGGTGATCCAAGGGTGGAGTGCCGTCATACAGCAATCCTTCCTTCATTGATCGACCAGGGGCCTGATTCATAGCACAGCTGCGTGCTGAAGCCAATCATCTCCGCTATGGCCGGGCGATCGGGACAGTGAACGAAAACCGGCTGCCTGTGCCGAGGGTGCTCTCGACTCGAATCGTGCCGCCGTGCAGTTCGACCAGGTTCTTGGCGATGGCCAGCCCCAATCCAGCGCCGCGGGCTTCCACGGGAGCCGACTCGCTCCAGTAGAACTTGTCGAAGATCTTCGCGATGTCATGAGGAGGAATGCCATTCCCGCTGTCCGTGACACTCACCTCGACAAGCCCGCCATCACGCACGCGTCCTTCGACTTGGATTTCTCCCCCTTGCGGTGTGAACTTGATGGCGTTGTGGACGAGATTGATCAAAACCCGGCTCAGTTTGTCCGCATCGCCGATGATCATGGGCAGGGCCTGAGGAAAGACTGCCCGAAGGACGATGGATTTCTGGCTCGCCGTAGCCTGATAGTTCTCCACGACTTCCTCCGCTACCTCCCATAAGGCGACCGGCGCCAAGGTGAGTTCCAGGCGGCCTGCTTCGATCTTGGAGAGATCCAACAGTTCGTTGATCATGCGGGTCAGCCGTTCGACGTTATGCTTGACTCGATCCAGAGAATAGGTCTGTTTGTGTGTCAATGCGCCGGCCAGGCCGTCGAGCAGGTTCTCGACATAGCCCTTGATGGAGGTCATCGGTGTCCGGAGTTCATGCGACACGACCGACACGAACTGCGATTTGAGGTGATCCAACTCCTTCAGTTTCTCATTCGCGGCTTGCAGTTCGCTGGTTCGTTGGTGGACCCGCTGTTCCAGCGTCCGGTTGAGCTGCTCAAGCTCCTGATAAGCCTGTTTTACTGCCAGGTCCCGTTCTCGTAATGAGACGGTCATCTGGCTGAAGACCGTCGTCAGTTGTCCGACTTCGTCCCGTGTCATCGGTTCGACCGAGACGGTCAGATCTCCGCCCGCCACTTGTCGTGCAACTTCGACCAGATTTTTGAGCGGTGTGGTGATCCGGCGGGTCAGCCACACTGCGGCGAGGATGCCGCTCAAGATGACCGCGACAGTGATCAGGATGACGTTGACGATCATTCTGCTAAGCGCGTCGTGCATCTTTTCACCGGTCAGCCCGATTTGGACGACTCCGTAGATGCGGGGCGACGGTTTCTCCGCCATGGCAGACACGTCTTGAGACTGATCGGATTCGAAGGACAATAACGAGAAGGGAGCCTGGCGTTCGTCCCCCCGACGGACCGGCACAGCAAAATCGTAGAGTGCTTCGCCTCGCCCGCCGTCTGCCGCGGTAAACGGCGTGATCGTCACGTCATGGGTGTCGGACCCGAATAGCG
>JAYWIP010000262.1:0-9303 GCA_039794465.1 Nitrospira sp. | reverse complement strand
TTCATCATGATGACGTGCTTGCCGTGCTTAATCGCCTCCATCGCTACGTGCGCGCCAAATTCTGCTTCCCCGGTTGCATCAATGATGGCTTCGATATTGCCCGCCCGGCAAAGCAACATGGCATCTTCCGTCACGGCATATCGGCCCTGGGCGATCGCCCCTTCAAGCTCGTTTGCAGAATTCACCGTCACCACCGAGTCAACACCCGCCTCCGTATATGCCCGTTTGGCTTCCGGCAGACGCCTGTTCGATACCGCCACCAGCTTCATGCCTACCATAGCGGTGATAATCTCCAGCGCAATGCCACGCCCCATATAACCAGCTCCAATAAGCGCGACCCGAACCGGATTGCCTTCTTTCTCACGTTTTTCCAATGCTGTATCGACAATAACCATTGTCTGCCTCCTAGCGTGTTACGACCAGTTTTTACCGTTGATGGTATCCCATCTATAGCTTATATGTTGGCCAGTTACGATCCGCATCGGAGATGACCTCGATCGTTGCAGGCCATACAATCCCAAAGGCAGGGTCGTCATAGCATACTCCTGTGGCGTGCTTCGGAGCATATACTTGAGTCGATTGGTACATCAGCTCGGTGTTGTCGTCCAGCGTGAGATACCCGTGAGCAAATCCCTCCGGAACATACAGCATCGTACGATTGCCGGCAGATAATTCCGTACTGAACCATTGCTTATGTGTCGAGGAGGAAGGTCGGAGATCAATGATGATATCGACGACTCGGCCCATAGTACACCGGATCAGCTTACACTCCGCGTATGGCTGCGTCTGAAAATGCATTCCTCTGAGGGTGCCCTTTCGCTTGCTGAATCCGACGTTGGACTGCGCAAGGTTCGGATTGAGTCCATGTGCCGCGAACTCCTCCTTACACCACACACGCGCAAAAAATCCTCGATGGTCCTCTCGCCTTTCAAGATTGATGAGGAACGCTCCCGCGAGCTTGGTTTCAGAAAACAGCATGGCTCAGAGCCCGATCCCTTCGTACCGTTGAAACTCGCGCTTATCCAGCATGCGACGCCCATCAACAAAGACGGGAGCAGGGTCCATGCCTTTTAACAACTTAGGCACCTCCTGAAACTCCGGCCACCGCGTGACTAACACGACCAACTGAGCGACCTCTAGCGACGTCTTGAGAGTGTCCGAAAACTCGACTTTGTCCTTCCCAAACACATGAGCCGCCTCATGGTTGGCGATCGGATCAAAGACCCGAACTTTCGCACCTTCCTTGAGGAATCCACGCACGATGGGAATAGCAGGAGATTCCCGCATGTCGTTCGTCCCAGGGCGGAAAGCCAATCCCAAGATCGTCACATTGACTTGTGCGAGTCTCGGGAAATGTCTCTTCGCTAGCGCAAGGATTCGTTGCGGCTGATCTCGATTGACATCAAGTACTCCGCTGAGCACCGGCATGCTAACCCCAAGCTGCGCCCCATGAGCCACTAAGGCTTTAACGTCTTTGGGCAGGCAACTTCCGCCGAATCCGCACCCGGCACCCAAAAACGATGTGATCGGTGGTGAGTACATTTCTCCGTTCGGCAACTGCATCCGCAGGTACCGGCTTGAATGAACGCCTTTCAGTACATCGACGATATCAACCCCTCCCAGGGACGAGCACAGATTTCCCATCTCGTTGGAGAACGAAATCATCGTGGCCAATAGGGCGTTGGACGCGTACTTGATCATTTCCGCCGTCTTGTTGTTGGTCCGCTGAATCTCCACGGAAGGAAACTCGGCATATAGCCTCGCTTGAAGATCGAGGCTTGCCTTGTCTATGCCGCCGAGAACGATCCGGTCTGGATTCATGAAGTCCGAAACCGCCTCACCCTCCGTCAAGAACTCTGGATTCATCCCTACACCGAAGGCCGTCCCGGCTTGCTTCCCGGAGGCTTCTTCGAGAACCGGCAAGACGACGTCGTCAGTCGTCCCTGGAACCACTGTGCTCTTCACAATAACAAGATGGTAACTTGGTTTCGTCCGCAATGCAGCCCCGATTTGTTGTGCCACCGTCCTCACGTACGTCAAATCGATATGTTGGCCGTCAAACGGGGTCCCGACTGCGATCATGGAGATTTCACTGCCATGAACAGCCTCGTGCAGATCAGTGGTTGCCCGCAGGCGGCCGCCGATATGTTTCTTGAGAAGTTCGTCAAGGCCGCGTTCATAGATGGGAGAGGTCCCTTGATTAATCCTGTCGACTTTATTCTTATCGACGTCGACACAGAGTACCTGGTGGCCCTTTTCGGCAAAGCACGCGCCAGTGACGAGCCCCACGAATCCTGTTCCAATAACCGACACTTTCATAGAGACCCCTTGCCAGACCATGCTCTCACTGCTATTGCCATACGTTAGATGACCGTGGACTGCCTGGCTACTACAGACGCCGCCACGTCATGCCCCTGAGCCCGCTCAAGCCAGACTTCCCGCCAGAATAGAAATTCCGACCGAGCACAGTATTCATGGCACTCTCCCTGACAGACCACCCCGCTCAGCACGACACAATCATTCGGTATCTTCCGTAGCCTCCCCGTCCGCTCCTCAATAAGCCGTTCCACCCGATGTCGCACACGATACTGCTTCCCGCAATGTTTCAGCATCTCCACATCAAACCACAAACCTCTATTCTTGTAGTTGGCGTCCAGCGTCTGAAAAATCTCCTCTTTCGACTTGACCCGAACAAGCTCCCCGGGTTGCAGATTTAAGTTTCCCTTGGGAGTCACACGCAGCATTGCCGTTTCCTCCACATATGGGAATGGCATGCCACCGCGAAGATCTTGCACCTTATTAAAAAGCAGAATTAGGAAGCCCCTGAGGGCTCTTCCAAACGGCACGTTTCCCGAGGTTACGTCTCGGACATAGACTCGAACGTCCCACCACTGAATCGGGGTTGTCGCTTTCTTGATCTCGGTGATTTGGCAAGAATAGGTCTCTTCAACTTCCAGCTCCTTCCGCGGCGATACTTTCGCAGGAAAGATCAGGGGTGGCGCATCACCATGGGATTTCCCCATACCATTCCCTAAGCCGCACCCATTCCCGACATGGCTCTGCAGATCGCCGGCCCATTCCGCCTCAACTTCAACCCGTCTTAGCCAGGCTTCTTTCCAGAAAATCGGGCAACCGGCCTGACATCCGCCGTGCGATGCTCCATCACAGTGGGCACCGTCAAGTATGACGGACCGCCGCATCCGTCGCAGCCCTTTTTTATCGATGGTATCGCAAACTTTCTCTGCTCTCTTAAATACACGGAACCGGTGTCCACAAAACTTCTCCATCTCGGACATAAACGGAAGGCTTTCAAGATTTCCCTCTGAATCGAGCGTCTTGGCGATCTCTTCGGCCCGCTTTACTTCAACCCAATCACCAACCCGCAGATTCAGCACGTCATCAACTATAGTGCCACTCATGCTCCTACCTTGACCGTTTGAATTTCGCATTACCGAACCCACACCTAGCCAGTGAGGCCCTTCGCATCGTAATAGAGGCTGACGAGCCCGCCTGCCACTACGAGCAAGGCAACCAGACTAAAAGCGCTACAGAGGATCGCCGCCCCCCATAGAGCCAGGCGTGCGAACCCCTGAGCTGAGAAGCCCGATCCTGCGGTCGCCCCTAGCTGGATGACAATACACATGACGGTCATTCCAGCAAAGAAGAAGAAAGTGAGGCCTGCCACCAACGTCGTTTTCCAGTAGCTTTTTCGATTTACCTTCAAGATATTCCTCGATTCACCAATATCGCGGCCCGCCCAACCGAGCAACAGGCTGCATGAGGCCATCACCTACGCATCTTCAGCCTCACGATTGTCGCCGTACCACAACAGCGAACGCCGCAATCCTTCTTCTAATGTGATCGTGGGTGCATAGCCAAGGTGGATTCGCGCCTTCTCGATAACCGGGCACCTTCGATTGGGGTTATCTATCAGATAGTCAGCATCCGAACTGGCCCTAAAAACCAACTTTCCCTGATAGCCGAACAAATCTCGCGCCTGGCAAATCATCCGATCTGCCAACTCCCTCACAGAGATTTCCGGTGTTTCCACCCCAATATTGTAGGCTTCACCGCTCTGACCTTTTACCAAGATCTTGTAATACCCGACGACCGCATCGGCCACATAGCAGAAGGTCCGACGGGGAGCCCCATCGGAGAGCATCACAATATCGCGCCCCGACATGATATCGCGCGCGAAATCCGGTATGACACGCCGATCGGTGATCTTGAGACCCGGACCATAGTTATTAAACGGTCGCGCCATTTTAACGGGAATCTTTTCCTGCTGGGCGAAATTGACGCATAGCGTCTCTCCGTATCGCTTTGCTTCGTCGTAGCAGGCCCGCGGCCCCGTACACGACACGTTACCTCGATAGCTTTCCGGCGTGGGGATAGCATCAGGAGAGGGATCCCCATAGATCTCACTGCTTGAGAAGAACAGAAACCCTTCGACGGGATTGATACCGGCTGCTTGCCGTCGCGCATACTCGAGTAACACCCTCAGTCCATTCACATTGGCATCCATCGTTCCGATCGGGTCTCGTCGGTAATATGTAGGAGAGGCAATGGATGCTGCATGCATGATGTACTGATACGTTCCCATGTCTTTCGGCAACGGATGGGTCATGTCGTGCCGGACAACGGTGAGATGCTTGTCCCCCTGTAATTTGGTCAGCCACGTTGGAACTCCCCGAACAAAGCTGTCATAAATGGTGACACGAATGGGGGCAGCCGGCTCCTTCCGTACTTCGTTATTCCAATGTAATGCGGCCTGGACAAAGTAATGTCCCAGAAACCCAGCCCCTCCCGTCAGAAGAAGGTGCTTGCCAGACATCGTCCGAAACTCATCCTTCAGGCTTCTACAGATATAACTCACATCTTCTCGAATCACATCACTTGCATTCCGCATGATCATGCTCCTATTTGATCCGTTTACGACACAGCATATAGACAGCAAAAGACTACGGGAAGAATCGGATCAGCTTAGGTCCCAGCCATTGGCTGAGCGGCAACGGCAATCGCTTCCACAATTCGATCGGCAGAGAGAGCATGGGGTTTGTGGGATTAAGGTTCGGGAGCGTCTTCTGAGTGACCAGATGATACTGATACGGTAATGGAGTCGGCTCGAATCCCCAATGGCGCTTAAAGTCGTATGGTCCGGTCCCTTTTTTGCTTCGGCCAAAGTCAAAGACTTTGAACCCATGCTCTGCCCCATAACACAACAGTTTCCAATACATGAAATCATTGGCCGCATATTGAAATGCCCAAGGATACGCTCCGCCATAATACGGCATTACCTGATCTCGGAAGAAAAATGTCATGACACCGGCCACCATAGTTTTCTCATGAAACACGCCCAAGATCCTGCACGCAGCCCCAAATTCGTCCAGCAAATGCTCAATCCACCGGCGAGGAAATACCGGCGTCCCTAGATTCCGTACGCTGCTGGAATACACGGCATAGAATTCATCCAGCAGCTCTTCTCCCCCAACACGCGCTTTCAAACCATGCTTGTCTCCCTGGCGGACCATGCGCCTCTGTTTTCTTGGAATCGCGTTGAGGTTCTTCTCTTCGTCTCCATAGATTTCACGACGAAAGGTGACGTACAAATCCTTGACGGGCAGGCTACCGATCGGTTTCTCATGGCGAAGCTCGAGATACCGAACTTGCGTCTTCTCCGCCATATTTTGGCCATAGTCGAGCAGCACTCTCTCGACCTGCTCATCATCTGCACAAATTCCTCCATAGACAGCAAACGGGGCGGAAACAAGCGATCGTCCAACCGGCAAATGCTGAACGCTATAGAGAGGAAGCAGTCCACACAACCGTCCGTTCCGCCTGGCAATGCAAAATGAGCCCGGGTAAGCAAATGTCTTGTACAAAGCGCGCTGCCATGCGGTCAGATGGAAAACCGACCCGGTCAATTTCCCGTAGACATATTCATCCCACTCCAAACGAATGGCATCAAGCTGGGACACTATCTCGACGCTGACTGCGTCTTGTCCTGATATAGCGTTAGACTCGGACATGAGAAATCTTGAATCTGGCATTTTCACAATGTCATCGGTGAGCAAACACTTAATGACAGGTTGAAAGTTTGATAGTGCCTGCTCGCCTCTCCCAGTACATGATGTCTTGGATGAGCTACCGCCCTTCCGGTGCAAAGCCGGGACATAATCCTCTGTTTCAACTATGTTCTGCCTGCCTAAAAAAGAACCGCTACCCAAGAGTATAGCAGGCCTTACAAATCAGGCGCGGACGGTATACACACAACCCGGCGATCCCTCTCCCCGTCGAAACTGCTGGCAGGTCTTACTCAATACCCGCGAAGGCAACGCTCATAGATTAACTATGGCCTTTTGGTCGACCACGACTCTGGCCTGATACGCGAGCGTCCTCAGCAAGATGACCGCCCTTTGAGATCCGGGCAGCCCTCGCTGAAACACCGCCTCGATACCATGCATTGGCCCATCTTGAATTCTGACCGGTTGTCCGGGCATGAACTGCGCGTCCGGGAGATGAATATACTCGTCTGTCATCCGACTCTTGATTATATCGATGAGGCCTTCATCCACGATTGCAGGCTCGGATCCGAATGCAACAACTCGACGAACTCCTCTGGCATACACGATTGAGCGATACTGACGATCAACGGAAAATTGCGCGAAGAGATAGCCGGGAAACAACGGCGACATCATCGTCTGCATCTTTCGTCGAATCATTCGGTCTTGCCGGATCTGAGGACAGAATGTTTTCACCCCCAAGCGGTGAAGATTCGCCTCGGCAACGTATTCCTGATGAGGCTTCGTGTTGATGGCGTACCACTGCATAGAAAGTCTTTATGCTCTTTTCCGTTACTGATCAAATGCCGCTCTCCGGACAGCTTCAGCAATCCCATTGGAACTCGTCTGCCGCCGGCCGTTGCCCAATCCTCGGTTGATTCGGCAAATGTCTTCAACGGGTCGGATGGCTTCACGAATAGGAGCAAACTTGAAATCACTCACCAAGCTCGCCATGCGCTTCTCCGTCTTGTGCAGATTCAAATAGTGGCGAAAACGAGAAATGAGTGGCCCGTCCATTCTTGGTTGAGCCGGATCAAGTTCCCACGGATGGAGATAGAGAACCAATGGGTGTCCCTGTCGTTCTACACGCCGCAGAAGCTTTCGCAATAACGAATATGGGAAAAATCTGAAATAGCCGCCTCCAGCAACAGGTATCCGCATACCCGCAATCGTGACTGTTGACGGAGGAACCTCCCACAACACTCCGGCTGACGTTGTCCTCTGATGAACCCACGGATTCGCATCGGGCATGCCATACCGATCATGCCGCACGGGGAAAATACTGGAATCGTAGAGATATCCTTCCTCCACCAGGATCGGAAGCGCCCACTGGGTTTCCGAGGTAATCGTAAAGGTCGGCGCTCGATATCCGTACACCGGCACACCGGCAATCTCTTCGAGAATACCCTTGGCTTTGCGAACATCCTCCCGAAACAGAAAGGGTGTTTGCGCCGTAATTAATTCATGGCCGTATCCGTGAGAGGCAATCTCATGGCCTTGCGCGGCAATGGCACGAACAAGTCCGGGGTGCCGTTCTGCTACCCAACCCAGCACGAAGAATGTCGCGCGCACGTTGTTCGCTGACAGCATCTCGAGGATTTTGTTGGTATTGTTTTCGACGCGACTCTCGAACTGCTCCCACTGCCGCCGACGCATTGGAGAAGCGAATGCCGCAACCTGGAAATGCTCTTCGATGTCGAAGGAGAGACAGTGAACCGGATTCGTACGATCCTGAGACATCGTTACCGTGCCCCCTCGCCAAGCAAGACCACCCGCACCGTCTCCGTGACAATCCGGATGTCGAGTGGAAGCGACAGATTCTTGACGTAGTAGAGGTCATACTGGAGCTTGACATGGGAATCTTCAGCAGATGCACCATACCGAAACTGTGTTTGCGCCCATCCTGTAATACCGGGACGGACCGTATGCCGGATATCATAGTAGGGAATTTGTTTACGGAGCTCCTGGACAAACACAGGCCGCTCTGGCCTGGGGCCGACAAGGCTCATTTCTCCCTTCAATACATTGATGAATTGCGGCAACTCATCGAGTCGGAGTTTACGCAACCATCGCCCCACCCGAGATACCCTTGGATCGTCGGTTGCAGCCCACCGGGGACCGTTTTTTTCAGCATCGTTGGACATCGAGCGAAATTTCCAAATCATGTAGGGCTGTCCCCTCAGCCCGACTCGAATCTGCCTAAAGAAAACCGGGCCAGGGGAATCGAGTTTGATCAGGAGACCGACGACGACGAAAACCGGCACCAGAACCAGCAAGCCCACCACTGACGCTAAAATATCGACGAATCGCTTCAGGCCCATGGAGAGAGCTCTTCGTTGAAATCCGGCCGAGAAAATTAGTGCGCGGGGGCGAAGAAGGTCGATGGAGAGCCGACCAGATTCCTCCTCATACAGGTGATGCCCGTCAACAACATCCAGCCCAAAAGCCTTGAAGTGGAGCAGCGTCTGAACAGGGAGTGTCGTCCGGCGATCCTCAAGACACACGGCAATAGTCTGAACCTTATACCGTTCGACCATTTCAAATAATTGATCATAGGTCCCGATAATTCCCGGATTGACCAGCTGTTCACCGACCCGTTTTGGATCTTGATCTAGAAAACCTACGACCTCATACATAGCTGTCCGCTTCGACAGTAGAATCTGGCACAGATCAGTGGCCAACTTACCCGCCCCTAAAATCAACACGCGCCGCTTGAACCACGACCACGTGCTTTGTGGACTGCGCGGAGCCTGTACCGCTGGAATGGATTCGAACACATTCATCTCTGGTAAGTTCCTTGGCCTGCGTGATCGTACTCCCGCAGGTATTTCTGGCTATCTCCTTGATCATATCCGGTGAGAATAACCCCAGCTCGGCTCAATGGCTTGAGCGTCTTCAAGCTCCGTTGTACCAATTCATGGTGCGTGACGCCCGCTCGTACAACCAGGAGAAGCATATCCGCCATCGAAGCCAACAGATTCATATCAGCCAGCGGCAGAATAGGCGGCGCATCCAAGATGATAAATTCGAACCGTGATCTTAATTCGGTTAAGATGCCGCTGATCTGCGGAATCTTCGTCAAATCAACGAGGCGGTGATCCCGCCGACCCGACGGCAGCACCCACAGCGGAATCTCTCCGGATCGATGCAGGCAATTTTCCAACGGCTCGTCGCCATAGATGGCTTCTACTAGCCCAGGTTTCGATGGGATCCCCGTGTAGGCATGCAGCATGGGGCGCTT
>JAYWIP010000261.1:0-3265 GCA_039794465.1 Nitrospira sp. | reverse complement strand
GCTTCTGAATTCCCACCTGTTCGATTTTCACGAGGGGTCGGATGTGAGTATTTGGTGTGGGGTGCGGGCGGTATTTATCAATCAGCCTGTGGACTCAAGAGCTCAGCGCGGGGTCATGATAACGGTAACTGACACGTTCGAGCTAGCGATTCTTGCTTCCATGGAGGTGCAAGAGGGGTTTCAAGAATTGCGCAAGATTGCCGCTCGAATACAGGCAACCTTGAATGCCAGCAGCCCGTGCGGCCTCCAGATCGGTGGGCTTGTCGCCTATGAGAATGCTACGACTGACATCTACTGGAAAGCGCTCCAAGAGATCCTTGATCATCCCGGGTGCGGGCTTACGTCGATGGCTTACCTGACGATACCGCTCTATCAGCGCGTCGGGATGAAAAGGACAATATTCGAATGCGTCTATGTGAGCTCCGATCTTCGCCAAATCTTCCGCCATCCATCTATGTAGTGCGTCGATGTGAGTTTCCTCGAAAAGGCCCCTCGCCACACCTGACTGGTTTGTAACCACGAATACAAAGCATCCCGCTTCATTGGCGGCCTTTACTGCTTCGCGTGCGCCATCTATCCACCTCAGCTTACTGATTTCGAAAACATAACCCGTATCCTCGTTCAGCACTCCGTCTCGATCGAAGAACACTGCTGGTCTCTTCATTTCATCGCCCTGAATCAGGTACACTTTCCAGAGAATCATAACTCCAAAGATTATAGGAGTAAGATCGGGCCATAGATCCGAATTCCGCCGGCGCAAAGCAAGTTTAGGGCTCAGGCTTTGCGCAGGCCAAGTGCATACAGCGAAGGTGGGGTTGAGGTTGCCCGACGCGTCGCAGAAGTCCTACTGCATGGGCACAGCTGCTTAGCAAAAGGCAGTGCGTTCTTCAGGTTCGCTCATCCCTAAACAGAACCGTGACGGCGGGCGCATGTCAGCGCTGCTCCCATAGGGGCTTTGACGCCCTTACTGGCACAAACCGGCCGATCTGAGGAAATCTATCGCCTGCGCTGAGCGTCGGCGACTTTAAGACAAGCCCCTTGATCCGCTCCCGTCACCAGGGAACCCCTAAGACGATGGAACTAAGCCTTGTTCATGACAGAATTTGGCTTAAATTTCATTCAACCATTGTTCAGTTGGCTCTTGAGGGCTGGAGAATGCGTATTCTTGGTATATCCGCCATCGTCATGGCAGCCTGTCTTGCCACGCTGTCGACAATTTTCATCGGATTAGCCTACAGCGATGGGTGGTCGGGCGGCGCCTGCGAAGTGGCTGAGAGCCTTTGCCGGCGCCCCTCTCTGTTGGCCATACCGGTCGGGCTGGCGATGGCTTGGGGTCTCATGTTGCTGGCGGGCGAGTAAGGCCGCCTTAGTCGGCGGGCGGCTGAAAGCCCGGAAGCGCAGTCGGACCAAATTTCAAATACCCGAGTGTCCTAATAGACAAGCACCGCGAATTGGGCCGTTCTGCATTTCTCTGCATTGGGTCTCCCGAGCGGCTAAGAGGTACCTTCGCGGTTGTGATATCTGACGGACCGACAACGCCACCTTAGATATAGTCGTCCGTTAAGAAGCTGATTTGCACGCTTGCTGGCGGCATATTGCCACGATTGGGTAGGTCAGGACGAGGCACCAAAGCAACCTGGTCCAGGCGAAGATACGGCGGGAGCTGTATCCGACCGCCGAGAGCACGACGTTGGCTGCGTCTCCTGCGCGGCCCTTGAGATAGCAGCGGCCGAGGTGACCTTCGGTCTTCAGGTGTCCGATGATGGGCTCGATGGCGGATCGGCGGCGCAGCTCGCGCTTGATGACACCGAAGACGCCACGCTTCTGGCCGGAGATGAAGACACGACAGGAATTTTGCGCGTCGTGGCCGCGGTATCCCTTGTCGACATAGGCCCGCTCGATCGGACAGCCGGTGAGTGTCTCGGTGCGGTCAATGACGTCGCGCAAGGTGTGGCCGTCGTACGGGTTGTCGGGGAGTGCCCTGGCAGGCGCATCGTCGGCCTTTGCCTGTCGCCACGGCCCTGAGATGGCAATGCCGCCCCGCGGCGATGGACGTCTCTATTGGTAACGGTGTGCCCGATTGTGGGCTTTCTGTTGCTTTGCCGATGCCTTCCTTTTTTAATGGGGCGGTGGATGTAGGGAGGGCTATTGAACATGCAGAAGCTGGTGTTGGTGATGGCGATCGGATTGTCGCTGGGACTTGCTGGTTGCGGCAGGGATCCAGGTCCGGCTGGTCCGAAAGGAGAGACGGGAGCGCAGGGGCCGGCAGGCCCGCAAGGCGCGCAGGGTGTTCAAGGCGTTCCCGGGGCGCAGGGGCAGCAGGGTCCTCAAGGTCCGCAGGGGCCGCAGGGCGCACCGGGTGCTGCAGGTGCCAAGGGTGACAAGGGTGATCCAGGCCCATCCGGGCTTCGAGTCGTGCAGGCCGATGGCAGCGTGAGTTGCGATTCCAGCGAGACCTTGGTTTCGGTGTTCTGTCCTGGCGGCGGCGCCGCAGACGGGGCCAAATGCGCCGCCAACCCGACCGTTGGACTTTGTCTCAAGAAGCCGTAGTTGCCGCGACAGCCTGCCGGCTCGCGTCGGCAGGCTGCCGTCAGGTCCGTTCGTCTGAAATCACCTTGCCGTCGTTCGGCAAGGCACCGGCACCGACCAGTTCGACATGGCCGCCGAGCTTCGTCACCGCCCGCAGCGTGGCGCTGAGTTCGTCCCTGAGATTTCCGGCAGCCGAGGCGGCTTCCGCCTTCAGCGTCATCAGGTCGCTCTCGCCGGATCGCGTCACCACGAGGCGCAATCGTCCGAGTTCGGGATGGCGCTTGCCGATCTCGGCAATCTGCTCGGGACGCACGAACATGCCCTTGACCTTGGTGGTCTGGTCGGCGCGGCCCATCCAGCCCTTGATCCGCATGTTGGTGCGGCCGCAAGGGCTTGATCCCGGCAGTGCCGCCGATAGATCGCCGAGCGCGAGCCTGATCCAGGGGTGCTGGGGATCGAGCGAGGTGACGACGATCTCGCCGACGTCGCCGGGCGCAACCGGCTCGCCGGTGCCCGGACGTACGATCTCCATGATCAGGTCCTCGTTGACGACCATGCCGTCGCGCGCCGGCGTTTCGAACGCGACCATGCCGAGGTCGGCGGTCCCGAACGCCTGGTAGGCATCGATGCCGCGCGACCTGACTTCGTCCTGCAGCGATTTCGGGAACGCCGCGCCGGACACCAGCGCGCGCTTGATCGAGGAGACGTCGCGGCCCGCGCCTGCCGCGGCGTCGAG
>JAYWIP010000260.1:0-1663 GCA_039794465.1 Nitrospira sp. | reverse complement strand
TGATTTTAGGATTGACCTGCATCTGGCCGATGCCGAGCAACTGATATTCGACCGGGTCTTCGACCGTGATGATGTTCTTGTCCGGCGCGTTGATGTGGCTCAAGGCGGCATACAGGGTTGTGGTCTTGCCGCTGCCGGTTGGGCCAGTTACGAGAATGATGCCGTGCGCGAGCTGGATCAGCTGGTGAATCGCGGAAAGCCGGTCTTTGGAGAAGCCCATCTCCGACAGATTCAGCAGGCGGTTCTCTTTTTCCAGCAGCCGAAGCACCACACGCTCGCCGTGGGACGTGGGCAGGACCGATACGCGCAGATCGACGTCTTTTCCGGACGTTCGAATCGCGAATCGGCCGTCCTGCGGAAGCCGTTTTTCCGCGATATTCAACCCGGCCATGATTTTGATGCGCGCGATGATGCTGGCTTGCAAACGCTTCGGTGGGGTCAAGACCGGATACAGCACCCCGTCGATCCGGTAACGCACGACCAGTCCGCGCTCGAACGACTCGAAATGGATGTCGCTGGCCCGCTGCCGAACGGCCTGGAACAAGACTGAATTCACCAGTCGGATGATCGGGGCTTCGTCGGTTGCGTCCAGCAAGTCCTGCGGCTCGTCGAGCTCATGAGCCAGTTGATCGAGGCTCTCGCTTGCGGCGATGTCCTCCATCACTTCTTCGGCGCCGGCCGGGCTGGCGGCCTCGTCATAGATCTGGTTGAGGCGGGCGAGTAGAGAGACGCCGGTCGTCAATACGGACTTGACGGGTTTGCCGAGCAACAACCGCAGGTCGTCGAGTGCGACAGTCTCCAGCGGATCGGTGGAGGCGACGAGAATAATTCCGCCCTCGTGCCGGAGCGGGAGCACGCGGTACCGGCGGCAAAACGCGATAGGGACTTTTTTGATCAGCTCGTGATCGATGGCCGTGGAGTCCAATTGCGGCATCCAGGGCAACCCAAACTGGATCGCCAGGCCCTCCAACAGTTCTTCCTCCCGAAGTGCGCGCAAGTGCAGCAGCGCCTCGCCCAGGCGGCCGCCTTTTTCCCGCTGATAGGCCAGCGCTTCCTCGAGCTTGGCACTCGGCAGATTGAACTTGTCCCCCAGGATGCGACCCAACAGGGGCTTCCCGTAGTTGGATTCCATGCGATCAGGTTCAGAAAGATTAGCCACGTGACGTCAGTCCGATTCTACTTAGACGGTACGCCCCCGCCGTTGTCGCCAACCTCGCGGATGGCGAAACGGGCGCAACTGCTTGATAACCATACTCTTCCCTGGAATGACCTGGCAATGTTGAGCACGATCTGTGCTCTCGGACTTGGGCGATTCAGCGGAGTTCGTAGGTGATGGTCGAACGCTGGTCATTACGGACGATATCGAGTTTGACGACCTGTTCATTTTTCAGCTGTTGGAGCAAATTGAGAATCGTGCCCGGGTCGCGAATATCGACGCCGTTCACACGCTGCAACACGTCTCCGGTCTGAACGCCGATCTTTTCATAAAAGCTGGCTGGCGCCATGTAGTCGATCCGAAATCCATTGAGCGTCCCGTTGACCATATTCGGCACCGCTCTCGCTTGGGTCAACAGTTTGGGCAAATCATTCATGGCCGACTCGACTTCTCGCCGGTCGATGACCTTCCGAATGGGGGTGCCCGGCACCGGCGGGGCGGAAG
This sequence comes from Nitrospira sp., assembly GCA_039794465.1. Classification (GTDB taxonomy): domain Bacteria; phylum Nitrospirota; class Nitrospiria; order Nitrospirales; family Nitrospiraceae; genus Nitrospira_D. The sequence continues at coordinate 3 of JAYWIP010000260.1, read as the reverse complement.
AGG
>JAYWIP010000259.1:0-9483 GCA_039794465.1 Nitrospira sp. | reverse complement strand
TGCGGGGTGGCTGAAGCCGTTGGCATGGTGGCCGAAATACATCCCTCGATGAATTCGACCTTACATTGCCATGAGGAGGCTGCCTCGTTGACACGGTTGATCACCTCTGCCGGCTTCACGGCGCCGGGGGTGATGTCCACGAGCACATGATCGGGGACGCGGTGAAAGTACACCCCGGTCACGCCTGGGATGGCCTGCAAGACCCTGTTCATCTCCGTTTCTTTGCTGTCACAACCGGGTCCGCTCATCGTCAAGGGTAGCCGTTCCCTGACTGGAGGATTGGCCGCAGCCGGCAGGGCAAGGGCTAGGCTGGAGAACACCAGTGCGACCGTCACATATCGTGTGTGCCACAGGGGGTGCATAGGGATCCCGCCTCCGTATCGGGATAATGTCTCTCCTACAAAATACACGATGGAAAATTGGTTGTCGAGCCGCTCGTTCGAGAGGCGAGGCGGTATCAGGCTCCTATGAGGAGTCGGTTCCGGCTGATTGGAAGGATGAGCGGGATGCTCGTGCACAGGGGTGAGCGTGGAGCTACATGAGCCGGAATCGGCTGCGTTGATCGCTCACATTGTCGCGCGAGATGCTTTTCCAAATGAAGGCCTGGATCCGTTTGCGCTGGTCGTGGCCTAGATCCATGAATCGGACGGAGAATTGACAGCCGGACACCCAGACAACATGCGTCGATGTCAGGACCAGTTGCGGCAGTCCATCGGGAAGAGCCACAGTGAGCGTCAGCAATGTTCCCCGCGTCACGCGTTGGTCGCTGATGATTTGGCACCCTGAGAGGGAGAGATTTTTGGTGAGGCCTTCGCCTCGATGCGGCTGGGTAGGGATTTCCCCGACATAGCGCACTTGGCACGTGAGCGTCACCCGTTCGGCATAGCGGTTATCGAGCGGTTTGTAGGTTTTTCGGTTCTGCATGGTGAGCTGCATCATAGCGCGCTTCGGCGGAGTGTCCCAATTATTTTAGGAAAATAGCAGGAGCGTGACTCGTTCGAAGGAGGGAGACGAAATGGGTTCCCGTGTGCCGGCGATCCGCTACTTGGCCTGAATCAGAAACGCTTTCGATCTGGCGTTGCCGCCACCGGCAATGATGTCGATGAACGACATGCCGGGCCGGACATCGGGAACCGTCGCCTGGATGGTCGTCTCGTTCACGAACGTATAGTCGATTGAGGCCTGTCCCGCGGCGCTGAAGGCGACGCCGTGGAAACATTCTTTTGTGCCGAAGTGTTCCCCCTTGATCGTGATCTTCTGCCCCGGTTTGGCCTCGTCCGGCTCGACCTTCACGATCTTCGGCTGTTTGCTGCGGTCGCAGACCGGATCTTTTTCGATCTTTGACTCGTCCGAGCCCTGGATCGATTCCACGTCGTAGAGTGTAAAACCTGCTCCCTCGACGATGGCGCCGTCATCCTTGGCCGCGACGTCCGTGTGAGCGAAGGCGAACAATATGAAACATGCGACGATCATCAGAACTGGTAGCCTCAGACGCATGGATCCTCCCTGAGTCACAGATTACTGGGTGGATAGCGGAACATAGATCTCGCCGACGATCGCCTGGCCAGGCGCAGACCGAGCGAATGTCGCAAACGCCTCGGCCAGTGGGGACGGATCTTTCTTTGAGAGCAGCAAGAGCGGACGGCGGAACGGATACCGGCCGTCCTTGACCGTCGGGACTTCCGGCTCCACCTTGTCGACCGGGAGTAACCGGACGGCCACCCCGCTGGAGACGGCGGACAAGCCGGTGCTCAACGAGATATAGGTGACTGCTGAGAGCGGAGGGAGCGTGCCGACGACGGTCTTGACGACTTGTTCGTCAGGGCCGATTGTCTTGGCTTGGCCGGTCAGTTTCCCGGTGATGCCTAGCTGTGTCTCGAAGGCGTCCCGGACGTTTTGGTTCCGTGGGCGATCAATCGGCAGAATCTTGGTGTCCGGTCCGCCGAGCTCGGCCCAGTCCCGCACCTTCCCGGAAAATACGTCGGCGACTTGTTGCTTCGTCACGTCCTTGGTGAAGTTGGACAAGTGAACGAGAATGCCGATCCCGTCCCAACCGATTTGCGTCGCCCGCAGAGCGGGATCTTCGAAGCCCGTGACGGCAAGCTGGGCCTGGCCTGTCTTGACCAAATCCAGTGGCGCGGAATCCTCGTCCCAGAGAATGTCGACATAGGCGCGTGGGTTGGCTCGTTCGAAGGCGCGGGCGAGCGTTTCGATCGTGGCCAGTTCAGGCCCGTTCCCCGCGATCACCAGACCCCCTCTCACCTCGGCGGTGGCCACGGTTGGCAGCAGTAGTCCCATGACGAGCGCAACCAACTGTCCCGCACATGCACTGTGCCGTGCCCCCGGCAGCCGTCTCGGCCTCGCGGGTCGGGGAGAAGCGGGGGCGGGTCGGACAGCGAAGCGAGAGCCACGTGTCATGATGATCCAGAACCGGATTCAAATTGGCCGGCAGGGTTCGAGTCGGACGAAGTGTTCGGCGGTGGGACGTTGCGCTTGAGGTTCAGTGGGGGCAATTTGGCAAATCGTTCCATTCGTTCGTTGTGCATGGCTCCGGCTTTGATTTCGGCGAACCCCGGTTTATGGTCGCCGACGATCTTGGAGGCAAACGACGAGAGCAGTCTCGTTGCCTGTCGAGCGTGGCAGAAGGGGCATTCCGTATCTTCCACTCGGGCATGGACCGATTGTGTGACCTCAAATTGTTTGGCGCATTGCTCACAGCGATATTCGTAGAGGGGCATGTTCCAATCTCTTGCGTGCTGTTGGATACCGCCTCACGTTCCCGCGATGGGAGGTGTAGGCTGGAAGTCGGTTCCCATTGCCCTTGACCGGCCCGTTTGGTTGCGTTTATTGTAGCACAATTGAGTGCGTTAACTACCAGCATCACAGGAGGGTTCCGATGGCAGTGCTGCTTCGGCGATACAAAGGCAACAATGGGATGATGCAAGAAGAACGAATTGATGACGATGATCGAATCGAGCGCTACATGCGGCTCTTCGAGAAGGACGATGTCAAAAAGTTACAGACAGGCGTCAAGGTCTTTATCGAGAAGGATGAGTGGCAACTCCTCCCATGAATCGGTAATGGGTTACAGGTGAAGACGGCATGGACGATCCGCAGGCGGTCGCGTGCCCCTTCACCGCGTTCCATCACCCTCTGACCGGTCCACCATGACGTATTGGGTTCACATCGCCCGGTCAATCGATCGTGTGACGTTGCATCGCGATCGGTGCTCCGAGGTGCCGTCGAATGCCACTTCCAGCGACTTTTGGGAAGGGGGATGGTTCGACTATCCGGATAAGGAGCGGGCGGTGCACGCCATGGAACAGGCCGGGGCAAACCATCAGCGGCGATGTCCGCTTTGCAAACCCTAAGCAGTGCTGAGCCTCACGGTAGGTCTGTGTGCTCAGCACTCTGTCCGCAGCACTCAGCACTCAAGACTCAGCACTGTGTAATCCATGCCGCGATTCGCTTTGCTCCTGACAACGATCATCTGGGGCGCGACATTTCCTGCCACCAAGGCGGCGTTGGAACAGATCCCGCCGTACTCGTTCTTGCTGCTCAGGTTTTTTCTTGGTGCCGTTCTTGTGGGGATCTGGTTCGTGCTGGCACGGCGTGCGTTTCAGCGTGACCGCACGATGTTGAGGGCCAGTGCGATCACGACGGTGTTTCTCTTTCTGGGCTATGTGTTGCAAACCGTCGGTCTTCGGTATACGAGCGCATCCAATTCCGCCTTCTTGACGGCGTTGTACGTCGTGTTTGTCCCGTTGATTCTCAGGCGATTCGACGGCCGCGTGCTGCTGGCCACGGCGATCGCGGTGGCCGGGCTCTGGCTGCTGGTGAAACCCACGGCCGGCGTGAACATCGGCGATCTGCTGACGCTGGGGTGCGCCGTCGCCTTCGCGGGACACATCGTTTGTCTGGAGCGGTTCACCCGCGCGTTTGACGCGCCGTCGCTCTTGATGTGGCAGATGGCCGCAACGACACTGCTCCTCATTCCGGCGACCTGGTGGGAGCAGGCACCGGCCGAGGCCTTTGTCCCCACGGCTGTGCTGTTGATCGGGCTTGGGATCACTGGCGGGTTGGCCACCGGGGCATTCGCCGTTCAAATGTGGGTGCAGCAGTTTGTTCCGGCGCAGCAGGTGGCGCTGGTGTTCGCCTCGGAGCCGGCCTATGCTGCCTGGCTCTCCTGGTATTTCTTGGGCGAGACATTAGATCTCCAAGGATGGGTCGGAAGCGGGTTGATTTTATTGGCGGTGGTCATCGGGGCATTTGAAACCCGGAAGGAGCCGCCTTCAGATGAGATGGCGCAGCAGGCCTCACTGGACGCAGCAAAGGTCTGAAGACCTGATTGAGTTGAAGAAAGAAGGAATCACATGGCACAAAAATTTGGGAACGGTCGCTGGGTGCAGGAAGGGTTTTTGGACAATCGCGTCGAGGGTACCGTCGTAGGGCGGGTGGTGTTTGCGGCGATCGGGCCGGTGGACTTTTATCTCACGGGAAACTTCAAGCCCGACATCGCGGGTGAGGTCATCTGCTTCCGCAACGGCCGATTCGAGGATGAAGAGATGGCTGCGCAGGTGATCGGAGACATGGAAAATCCTCAGACCGGAACGGTGAATCTCATTTCGCTCGATCCGCACCCGAATCTTGTGCCACATCCCTATGTGGAATGGTTCTCGGCAAGCAACAACCATTACCGGTTTGAGCTCAATCCGGACGAGGCCTGGATTGTGCCGGCATCGGAGCGTAGCGACATCGATCGAGAAAGCCAGAGGATTCGAGACACCCTGGCCCTTCGTACGGACGAACCGCGACGGCGCACTGAAGATTCGGAGTGGGTGTGAGCGCAGGCCGAAAATCCGTTCAGGCCGGAATTTCTTCCGCCGAAACAGGCACGGTCACCGGAACTTTCATCTCAATCGGCCGGTTGAGCGTGCGCTGCTCCGATTCCTGTTTGCTGATACCTTCCCTCACATAGCGCGGTACGTTACGAATGTCCCAGACCAGCCCCAACTGCTCCAGCAGCTTCAGGCCGTAGTAGGTCAGATCGATTTCCCACCAATAGAATCCCTGCCTGGTGGAGGCGGGATAATAATGGTGGTTATTGTGCCAGCCTTCCCCCATGGTAATGAGGGCCAGGAAGAAATTGTTCCGGCTATCATCGCCGGTCACGTACCGCTGCGAGCCGTAGACATGTGAGAGCGAATTGATCGTGCAGGTGCCGTGAAAGAGCGCCACAGTTGAGATGAAAAATCCCCAGATCAACATTTGCGAGCCGTTGGTGCCAAGCCCCGGCGCCTGGACTTCCAGCAACCAGCCGAGTCCGAACATTCCAAAACCGGTGATGGTGGGAATAAGGACATCGAATCGGTCGAGAAACCGAAGTTCAGGAAACTTGGCGAAATCGGCGATCGCTTTGAGCCGCGGTGCATAGTACGTTTGCGACATCACCCAGCCCATGTGCGACCAGAGAAATCCCCCCTGCCGCGGGGAGTGAACATCCTCCGGTGTATCCGACGCGATATGGTGATGGCGATGATGCCCGGCCCACCACAAGGGGCCGCGTTGGGCGCAGGAGCCGCCCAGCAGCGCGAATAAAAACTGCACGGTACGCGAGGTCTTGAAGGTGCGATGCGAAAAATACCGATGGTACCAGCCGGTAATGGCAAACATGCGTATAAAATAGAACGCCACAGCGACAGCGACGGCGGTCCAACTCCAGCCGACCCAAAATACCCCCAAGCACATGAGATGGACGGCGATGAACGGGACGCTGCGGAACCAATCGACTTTCGGCGGGCCATCCAGCTTCATTTTTTCCAGGCCGGCCCAGGAGTCGAACCAGCGCAGAAACGCATAGAAACCGGCCTCAGCCTTGTTCGAGTGGAGAGTGCGCACGTCTGACATTCGAATACCTCCGGGTCAGGGATCGGCGTACGCTGTGTTCTGGACAGCACGCCGGCGTCCCGATTCAGTTGAACGATCTCGCGGCGCTCGTGTAGTGAAAAATGAGGCAGACCGCAGAGGCCGAATCACCGAAGCGATGCTTCGGCATTCGGTCGGACTAATGGGCCTTCATTATACACAAAACGATTCAAAAAATGAACCCCGGATTTTGAGGGGAGAATCGGTAGCGTTTCTCTGCGAACGGCAAAGGGTCCGGTTTGGTCGAGCAGGAAGGCTGAGGCTCACCTCCCGGGATCGTGCCATACGCCATCACCATAGGCCCGTTGCTCTTCAGCCAATCAACCTACGCCGCAATTGATTCCAGCTTGCTCTTGCCGTCGCGCACGTAGTCAGGCACGCCGCGGACATCCCATACGAGACCCAACCACTCCATGGCCTTCAGGCAATAATAGGTCAGATCGATTTCCCACCAATAGAACCCCTGCCTGGTGGAGGCAGGGTAGTAGTGGTGATTGTTGTGCCAGCCTTCACCCATCGTGATGAGCGCCAGGATGAAATTGTTCCGACTGTCGTCGCCGGTTTGATACCGCTGCGAGCCGTAGACGTGCGAGAGGGAGTTAATCGTACAGGTTCCGTGGATCAGGGCGACGGTGGAAACGAAGAATCCCCAGATCAGCATCTGCGGGCCGTTGGTGCCCAAACTGGGCGCGTAGGTTTCCAGCAGCTTCCCAAGCCCAAACATGCCGAATCCGGTGAGGGTGGGGACGAGGATATCAAACCGGTCCAAAAACCGGAGTTCCGGGTATTTGGCAAAATCCGCAATTGCTTTTAACCGCGGCGCGAAATGGGTCTGTGAGGTAAACCAGCCGATATGCGACCAGAGAAATCCCCCGTGGCGTGGTGAGTGGACGTCATCCGGTGTGTCGGACGCGATGTGGTGATGGCGATGATGGCCGGCCCACCACAAGGGGCCGCGTTGGGCGCAGGAGCCGCCCAGCAGCGCGAAGAGGAACTGCACGGTGCGGGAGGTCTTGAACGTGCGATGGGAAAAATACCGGTGATACCAGCCGGTGATGGCAAACATGCGGACGAAGTAGAAGGCGACGGCCACGGCCACGGCGGTCCAGCTCCAGCCGACCCACATGACGCCGAAGCACATCAGATGGACGGCGATGATGGGAATACAACGAAGCCAGTCCACACGCGGGACGCCACCGGTGTTCATGCGCTCCAAGCCTGCCCAGGAATCGAACCAGCGGAGGATCGTCAACCAGACTTCCTGCGATGCCGTCGATTGCGAATGACTGATCGAAGCCATACCTTTGCCTCCACGTCGGCCAAGACCTGGTTCATTGTACAGCAAGACATCCGCTTGTCCACTATTAGCTCCCCCGGCGCCAATTTGACAGGCTCGTCAGCCCATCTCTAAAATGCGAATCCATGAACGATCGTTTTCTCAGAGCGTGCCGTCGCGAACCGGTCGACTGCACTCCGGTGTGGTTCATGCGCCAAGCGGGGCGCTACATGGCTGAGTACCGGACTCTGCGGGCCAAACATTCGATTCTCGAGATGTGCAAGACACCGGAGTTGGCCGCGCAGGTGACACTCCAGCCGATCGACCGATTTCCACTCGATGCCGCGATCATTTTCGCTGACATTCTCCTCCCTCTGGAGCCCATGGGCCTCACGTTAGAATTTGCCCAAGGCGAGGGGCCGGTGATCCACAATCCGGTCCGGGACCGTGCGGCGGTGGAGCGGCTGAAGGTCATTGATGGCGGTGAGCTTGACTATGTGGCCGAAGCAATCCGGCAAACCCGGCGCGCGCTCAATGGGCGCGTCCCGTTGATCGGCTTCGCAGGCGCCCCGTTCACGCTCGCCAGCTACGCAATCGAAGGGGGAGGATCTCGCAACTATCTCCACACGAAACAGATGATGTATAGCGATCCCACGGCCTGGCATAAGCTGATGGATAAGTTCGCGCGGGTCATTACCGGGTATCTCAGGCGTCAACTCAAGGCAGGTGCTCAAGCCGTTCAGCTGTTTGACAGTTGGGTCGGGTGTCTCTCGGCCGGAGATTACGCGGAATATGTGATGCCGCACGTCCAGTTGATTTTCGAAGGGCTCAAGCGCGAAGGCGTTCCGCTGATTCATTTTGGCACCGGCACGACGGCCATTCTCCGGCAGATGCGCGAGGCGGGAGGGGACGTGATCGGAATTGACTGGCGGGTCCATCTGGATGAGGCCTGGACAATGGTCGGGCACGATCGCGCGGTGCAGGGCAACCTGGACCCGCTCGTGTTGTTCGCGCCGATCCATGAAATTGAGCGGCGGGTCGAAGACATTCTGAGACGAGCGGGAGGCCGCGCGGGCCATATCTTCAATCTTGGGCACGGGATTCTTCCCACGACGCCGGTCGATCATGTCGCCGCGACGATCGACATGGTCCACAAACTCAGCCAACGTTAGGGAGCGTGAAGCGTCACTCGTGAAGCGTATCTCGTCATGCAGGATACAGGTTGCTGGTTCCGCGTTGCGTGAGACACGTTGCTCTCACGTCAAGCTCGAAGCGTGAAACTTTCAATCCAAAACTATTTTCGCTTCCTGCACTTTACGAGATACGAGATACGAACGACGAGGAACGATGTCTGAACGAACGCGTCCTACCGCGGTTCTCCTGATGGCCATGGGTGGGCCGGACTGCCTGGAGAACGTCGAGCCTTTCTTGCTCGATGTGCGGGGCGGGCGTCCGACGCCGCCGGCTCTCGTCGAGGAGATTCGGGAACGCTATCGGGCCACGGGCGGGAAGTCTCCCGCGGTCGGCATCACACAGAGTCTGGCGAAAAAACTGGAACAACGGTTGAACGCATCGAGCCATGGCCGCTATCGTGTATACGTGGGCCTGCGGCATTGGCATCCGTTCATCAAGGAGACCTATGCCGAACTTCTGGCAGAACAGCCTGAACATATCATCGGTATCTGCATGGCGCCGCAACAGTCGTCGCTGAGTACGGGCGCCTACCGAAAGAAGGTTGAAGACGCGCGGTCGGCCTTTCAGAGCACGGTGCCGGTCACGTACGTCGGCGGGTGGAACCGGCATCCCAAACTGATTGCGGCGATCGTCAACAGTATCCGGCAGGCACTGTTGACATTTCCGGTCGAGGTGCGTCCGGCCGTGCCGATCCTGTTTACGGCGCACAGTCTGCCGGAGCGAATCGTGGCGATGAAGGATCCCTATCCCGAAGAGGTCCGGGGAACGGTCGAAGCCGTAACGGCTTGTTTGGGAACCCAGCCGACGGTTTTTGCCTATCAGAGCCAAGGGCGATCCAATGAGCCCTGGTTGGGGCCGACCGTCGAGGCGACGCTCGACACTCTGCATCAGTCGGGACATCGGCATGTGCTGGTGGCTCCCATCGGATTTATCTGCGACCATGTGGAAACCCTGTACGATATCGACATTGAGTTAAAGCAATTGGCCTCCGGCAAGGGTATGCAGCTTGAGCGGATCGCCATGTTGAACGACCAGCCGGCTCTGGTCGACACCTTGCTCGATATCCTGGCCGCCCACGAATCGTCACT
>JAYWIP010000258.1:0-35898 GCA_039794465.1 Nitrospira sp. | reverse complement strand
CTGTGCCTGCGTCAATCTTTCGCGAGTCATCCACTTGCGCAGTGCTTCCGCAAGCTCGCAGCGCAACAACATAACGGCTGCCTCGTGCGTGATCTTGTCGCGCCACGCTGCCAGATTTATGTCCGTCTTGAAGAGCCACTCATCGCGTTCTCTTCGGATCAATGTGCTTCGTCCATTCATCCATCGTCGTAACCGGATGAATTGCGCCGATTTGGGTCGGCGCCAACGGTTCGAAAAATTCCAAGAGAGACTGATAATTCTTGGCCTGAACGGTGATGTAGTACGTATGTTCCGTCACCGCCACATAGGCACTCAGGATCTTCACCCCTTTCTTGGCGGCGAGGTCCCGCTTGGCCCAGAACTCATTGAGCATCGTGGCTCCCTCTTTACTTCTTCCCGGGCAATTCTCAGGCGTGTGCGTCCAATGAGCTACGAACAACATCCCGTCGCTATCATCCATAACTTTCCTCCTCGTTTATGCCCATCAGGGGTCAGAGAACAATTTCAGCGGGACAATCAGCCCGTTTGGACGCCAACGCGTTTCCCCTTTCAGCCATCTGCTACTCGGCTGACAGTTTTACTCTGAACACAACACCTTTCTGATCCGCCTTTGATCGCTCGCTCATGCTTTCTGATTTCGAATGATCAGCCGGAGCATGACCGGACTTACCATGACATAGAACAAGAGGACCCCGCCTACCAGGAGCCGCTCGCGGACCTGTACAGGATCCGCGACGATGTCACGCCCCTGCATCCAGAGATGTCTGGTCATGAGGTCGCAGGCGAAACCCGCAATGACCAACGCATACCAGAATCGCCACCGCCGTGATGTATACAGGGCCTGCTCACGCCGGTGAATCAGAAAGACTTGAGCCAGGATCCCGGCAAGGGCGAAGTACTCGGTCCACTCAGGAATCCCACGGGCCCCTGCCAGCACAATCCACGCGAAGATCGCAAGGAATACCAAAATGGTCCCAACCAGAAATCCCCGGCGCGATGCCGCGAGGCTCGAATCACTACTCTCCATCCGGTACTCCATAGGGGTTCTCGATTCTTTGGTGTGTGCGAATGTCCTCGCTCGGCCATCCGATACATCCAATGGGGTTCTACCCGGCCATGCCTACGGCACCACTTCAGCTTTGTCGGACTTGTTCAGGAGATACAGAGTATCGTTCTTGATAAAAAATCGAAGCGGTTCCTCCCCCACATAGTTGCCCATCATGTTCTTGGAATTGATCCCCACCTGCACGAGGTAGCCAAACACGGGAGGTTGCCTGCTGCCTGAGAGATACGCATAGCCCTTCTGGGGCTCTCCTATGAATCGAAAGCGAGCCGTGAAGGGCTCAAACAGCATCGGTTGGATCAGCTGCTTAATGGCCTTCTGATAGGTTGGCGGGTCCGGAACTGTCCCATAGTCGGCACTCGCAATTTGTTCGGGCGTCACGGGGGTGACGCACCCCAGCGTAAGGAACAGCAACAGGGCGGGGAGACCTCTGAGATACGCCTTCAACAGGGAACCCTCTCTCAAAGAGCCAGCTGCTGCTCTGTTACCGGTTGACGGTATTCTCGGTGACCTATCAAGAAGACACCATCGACGTATTTCGCAGCATTCTCTATCCAGCTGCCCTCTCGTTACCGGTTTTCCCTGGTCCGTCCAGTTGTGCCAGCAATTCGAGAGAGCGCCGCGCGGCGTCCTCATCCAGTTTGCTGATGGCAAAGCCGACATGGACGATGACGTAGTCGCCGACTCTCGCTTCCGGCACGAGCGCCAACGAAACGGATTTCGTCACGCCGCCGAACGACACCGTCGCGGTGCGGAGCGGATCATCGGCCACATTCACGACTTGTCCGGGAACCGCGAGACACATCCTAGGATCGCCCTTCCCTGACTAACGCATTGTGGTGCGCCGCGACCACCGCCTGCCCTAGCGACAATCCTCCATCGTTGGGCGGAACCAGGTTATGACTATAGACCGCGAACCCGGCTTCTTCCAAGCGTCGCCGAGCCAGCGACAACAGCAACCCGTTCTGAAAACAGCCGCCGGTTAAGACGACGCGCGGTAATCCAGCCGCCTGGGCGACGCGTACAACCCCATCGGCCAGCCCTGCATGAAACCGAGCCGCAATCTGCTCAGGGCTGCAACCCCGGCGGAGATCATCCAGCAGGGCGCTCATCATCGGACGCCAATCGACGACCCGCGTTCCCCCAGAAGAATCTGGTTCCGCCAAGTCCAGGGAATATCCCGACGCGAAGCTCGCTCCATGACCTCCTGCCCGTTCCGCCGCGAATTCGACCGCCATCGCCGCTTGACCTTCAAACGAGGGCTGGCGGCATAGGCCTGTGAGTGACGCCACGGCATCGAAGAGCCGTCCCATGCTCGTCGTCCATGGGGATGCCAGGCCGGATCTGAGCATTGCGGCGAATCGCGCTCGCTGATCGTCTGCCACGTCCCATGACGGCAGCCGATACGCCGGCATCTGTCCTGCCATGATTTCCCACAGGACAGCAGCTGCGGACCTGCTCGGCTCCTTCATAGTCGCTTCTCCACCCAACAACCGAAAGGGCTTGAGGGAGGCGAACCGGCTGAACTGTCCGTAGCTCGCTATCAGAAATTCCCCGCCCCAGATGTGCCCATCAGTTCCGTAGCCGGCTCCGTCCCAAGCGACCCCCAGAACCTCGCCGTCCAGTCCATGCTCAGCCATGCAGGACACGACATGCGCATGGTGATGCTGCACAGGAACCAGCGGTACGGACAGGGACAACGCCAATTCGCGCGCGAAGCCCGACGAACGGTAATCGGGATGGAGATCGCAGGCGATTAGCCGCGGGGCGGCCTGGAGCAATCGTTGCAGATCACCGACCGCCTGCCGAAAGGCCGTGTCCGCTTCCAGAGTGGACAGGTCGCCCAGGTGCTGGCTGAGCCAGACTCGATCCTCTCGGAGCAATGCGACCGTATTCTTGAGATGTCCTCCCACAGCGAGCACCGGACCTTGCCCATTTCCCTGGATGAGACCGTCCCTTAAACGGATCGCCTGAGGCGCGTAGCCTCGCGCGCGTCTGAGAATCATCACGCTCGCCTTCTGGCTGTCTCCCGATTCGAAACCTTTCGCATCGAATCCGTTCACCATCACCCGCACGACCGAATCATCGACCGCCCTCGCGATCGGCCGGTCATGCACGAGGAACGCATCGGCGATGCCGCTCAGTCTCGCCAAAGCCTCCCGTTCGTCGGTCACGATCGGCTCTTCAGCGCGATTGCCGCTCGTCGCGACCATCGGTCGCTGGAGATCCTGCATCAGAAGATGATGCAACGGCGTCGCCGCCAACATGGCTCCAATATACGGATTGCCCGGCGCCACCGCGCCGGCCAGGGCTGCATCTCTCCACTTACGAACTAAGACGATTGGTGCTTGTGGCGAACACAGTAGCGTCTCCTCATCCGAAGACAGCAGACAATGAGTTCGGATCGCTTCAAGCGACGGGAACAACAGGGCAAAAGGTTTGTCGGGCCGCTGCTTTCTGGTTCGGAGTCGCCGGACCGCTTCATTTAATCCGGCATCCACCCAGAGCTGAAAGCCGCCCAACCCTTTGACCGCGACAATGGAACCAGCCCTGAGCAACTCCTCGGCTTGCTGTACGGCCTCTTCGCCATGTGCTCTTTCACGGCCCTGTTCGTCCAAGAATCGGACATGCGGCCCGCAAGCGGGGCAGGCGATTGCTTCGCCGTGAAAACGCCGGTTGGATTCAGTCTCATACTCAGCCTCGCAATTGGGACAGAGCGGGAATGCACCCATGGTCGTATTGGACCGTTCGTAGGGCATCTCGGTGAGCAGACTGAAGCGCGGGCCGCATTGGGTGCAGGTGAGAAACGGATAGCGAACCCGGCGATCGGATGGATCGGCGAGTTCGCGCAGGCAATCGGCGCAAGTGGCCAAATCGGGAGGGATCACGAGTGCACGGCGGCCCGGCTCCGTGCTTCGATGGATAGCAAAGCCTGTGTCCTTCAGTACCGGGATCACATGCCGGTGGATCGATTCGACGCGGGCTGATGCCGGCGCGTCGGCCCGCAGTCGTTGGAGAAAGGTGTCGACGGTTTCGGCGGCCCCTTCCACTTCGATCAGCACGCCGTCCATCGTATTGCGGACCCAGCCGGACAATTCCAATTCGCGCGCCAACCGATACACGAACGGGCGGAACCCCACACCTTGCACCGTTCCCTCGACATCAATCTGGACCCGTTGGGCTGATGCCTGCGTCATTCCTCCACCACCAATTCGTGCACCACCATTTCCGGGGCGTCCGGTCCCGAAAGGATCGCCCCTCCGCACGTTGGACAGACACCATCTAGGCCTATCGCCGCAAGATCCATCTTGCACCGCGGACACCAGGCGTCGCCGGGCAGGGGAATGATCTCCAGCGTCGCACCGTCAGCCTTCGTGCCGTGAGCTGCCAGAGCAAAGGCGGTGTGCAGCATAGAGGAATCCTGCGCCAGCAGATGCGACAACGCCCGGATCTTCACCCGCACCACGATGGATTTGGCCCGGGCGACTCCTTGCAACCCGGTTTCCACGGCCTTCACAACCTGCGTCATGAGATGGAATTCGTGCATGCCGACGCCTCTACCTCTTTCAGAATCAGTTGGACCACTTCATTCAGCGCGTGACTGACTTGGGGCGACAGGGGATGCCCCACTTCTGTGTCGCCTGCTTCGATCCCATAGACGATCACCTTGGTCGGAAGGACACCCAACGTGCGAGCCAATTCCAGCACCTCAGCCACCCCGACGGCATGGGTGGATCGCGGGAACAGTGCCGGCGCGATCGGACCGGCCGAGGCATCGAGCCGGTGGAGTGTGCCCGGAGCCTGCCCGCTGCGAACGGCATCGATGAGCAAGACAGCGCCCGCGCCTTTCATCACCTCCAGCAGTTCCACTCCCGCCACATCTGCCTCGACCACCTCGGCACGGTCGCCGAGTACCCCTTGAAGCCGCCGGGCCGCGAGGAGGCCGACTGCGTCGTCGCCTCTGAACTCATTTCCGAGGCCGATGATTCGAATGGAAGAAGCGCCACGCTCGCTATTCATCACGTACCGCTTCCGCGTTGGATCTCCAACTTCAGAAAGTGCGTCGCGCAGGATATACACGGATCATAGCAGCGGATGACGCGCTCGCAGGCGAGCGACGCCTCTTCGTTGGAGCGATTCAACACGCGAGGCAGGAACAGCCGCAGGTCCTCTTCGATACGGCCCTGGTTCTGCGAGGTCGGAGGCACGATCTTGGCTTCGCGAATGACGCCGTCGCCGTCCACCCGATACCGATGGTAGAGAATCCCGCGCGGCGCTTCGGTACAGGCCATACCGGTGCCCGCCCGGACCGTGACCGGCAACGACGGCTCGGGCGGAGGTTCGTACCGTTCGATCACCCGCAGCGATTCCTCCAGAGCGTAGAGCATCTCGATGGAGCGGGCGACAATCCCATGAAACGGATTGCGCAGCGGCAGCGACAAGCCCGTACCGGCCAACACCTGCCTGACGGACGGAGGCAGACGATCATGGTTCAGGTTGACACGGGCCAGAGGCCCCACCAAATACGGCGCGCCCTGCAACGTACACTGCAGGGCGTTGGAATAGGGCACTTGATGCTCGGTGAAGTGCTGTTCGAAGGCGTCGACGGAAATGTCCGGGCCATTCCCTGCCGCGATGCGCCCTTCGTTGAAGGGATACTCGTCGGGATGGCGGAGCGCAACACATGTATAATCCGGCGCAAATTCCGGATAGTCGAAGGCCGCAACCCAACGGACCGTTTCGACCACTGCCTCACGCGCCCACAAGAGTTCGTCTTTGAGATTGTCCAGTTCCCGGCGCCTCGGCACCCGCGAGAACCCTCCCACTTTGACCGACACCGGGTGGACGGAGCGGCCCCCCAGCAATGTCATGATCGCGTTGCCGGCTTTCTTGATCCGCAGCCCGCGCGTCACCACGCCGGCGTGATCCTTGGCCATTGCGATGCCACTCTCGTAGCCGAGGAAGTCCGGAGCCTGCAGCATATAGACGTGCAGCGCATGACTCTCGATCCACTCGCCGCAGTAGATGAGCCGGCGCAATTCTCGTAGCGACCCTTCGACACGCAGGCCGAAAATCCGCTCGATCGCGTGGACGGCGCTCATCTGATAGGCGACCGGGCAAATCCCGCAGATCCGCGCGACAATGTCCGGCACTTCGTGGTAATGCCGTCCCTGCAAGAAGGCTTCGAAGAACCGGGGCGGCTCGAAGATCCGAAGCTCCACATCCTGGACAGCGCCGTCCTTCACCGTGACACGGAGCGCACCTTCGCCCTCGACTCGCGCGATCGTGCCGACGGCAATCGTCCTCGTCCGCTTATCCTCCTCCGGCCCTGTCCGTCTCTCCTCTGTCACTTCCTGCCTTTCACATCTTCTTTTCCCACAACTCGCTTTCCCGCTTGAAGGACTCCGTGTCGCCGTTGATCCCGCGAAATCGCCGCACCACCTCGATCGGAATCAGTTGGAGCCCCTGGTGAAACTGGTGTGCGAGCGACGCCGTATTAGGCGGCAAGCCAGGCCCGGTCCGTGCCCCCTCGGTCGGCCCGAAGCAGCCGTAACAGTCCCGCCCCATGCTCGGACAAATGGCGCCGCAACCGCTCCGGGTTACCGGCCCGAGACAAGGTACCCCTTTCGCGACCAGCACGCAGACATTCCCCCGCCGTTTGCACTCTAGACACACGCTATCGACCGAAAGATGCGGCTGAACCCCGGCCAGCAGGTCGGTGATAACCCGCAGCAATTGCCCCTTGTCGATCGGACAGCCCCACAGTTCGAAGTCCACATGGACATGTTCCGAGATGGGGGTTGATGTCTTGAGGCTTTGAATATACTGGGGGCTCGGATAGACCGCACGTTTGAACGATTCGACGTCGGCCCAGTTCCGCAAGGCTTGAATTCCGCCGGCCGTCGCGCAGGCACCGATGGTCATCAAGACTATGGCCTGCTCGCGCACGGACCGGATGCGATGCGCATCCTCCGCTGTGGTGATCGATCCCTCGACCAACGCGATGTCGTACGGTCCCGCCTCCATGCGGCTGGACGCTTCCGGAAAGTAGGCAATGTCCAATGCCTGCCCCAACGCGAGCAGGTCGTCCTCCAGATTCAAGACACTGAGCTGGCAGCCGTCGCAGGAGGCGAATTTGAAGACGCCCAACCTGGGTCGCCGCCTCTCTTTGTTCCCTTCCGATCGATCCAACATCCTCTCCCTTTAGAATCGTTGCGGTCGCGTCTCTCGTGAAGCGTATCTCGTATCTCGAAAGAAATTGTCCATGCTTATTTTTCAGCGAAGATTATGATCCGCTGCGAGATACGAGCGACGAACGACCCTTCACGCTTATACTCCCGTTCGTCCCAGCCATGGCTCGACCCGGTCGTAACGCATCACCGGTCCATCTTTGCACAGAAAATACGGCCCCATCTGGCAGTGGCCGCAGAGGCCGATCCCGCATTCCATATGCCGCTCCAGTGACACATACACGGCGGTCGCCGGAATGCCCCGGCCCATGAGAATGGGCACACCCAGGCGCATCATGATCTCAGGCCCGCACATCAGGACCATGGTCTTCGCCGCATTGATCGGCACGCGCTCGAACAGTTCTGTTACCACGCCGACGTGATAGCGCCAGGTCTCGTCCGGCCGATCGCTGGCCAGCAGAACCTCCGTGTCGGGCTGTCTTCTCCAGGTCTCGAACCGCTCATGGTAGAGCAGATCTCGCGGCGTCTTGACCCCGTGGATGATCTTGACGGAGCCATACTCTCGGCGTCGCCGGAAGATATATTCGATCGCCCCCACGACCGGGGCGCAACCCAGGCCGCCGGTGGCAATGACGATGTCGTGCCCGTGCGCGTCCTCCAGCGGCCACCCCCGGCCAAACGGACCGCGGATACCCACGGTATCGCCGGCTCGCAGCCGCCCGAGCGCGGAGGTCACTCGCCCCACCGCTCTGATGGTATGGTCCAGGCTCTCCGGTTCATCCGGATCTGAGACAATCGAAATCGCCACCTCGCCAACGCCGAACAGATAGACCATGTTGAACTGGCCGGCGGTGAAGCGAAAATTGCGCCGTGCGTCTTCGTCATTGAGCCGCAACCGATACGTGTGGATGTCTTCGGCCTCCCGGATCTTCTCCACGATGGTGGCCGGATGAATGAGATAGGGATTGATCATGTGTTTCCGGAAGTGCTCTTCGCCGACTGCCGGTCGTCCGATGCCAGCAAGGCGGGCAACTCTTCGGTGAGATCAATGCCGACCGGACACCAGGTAATGCAGCGGCCGCAGCCGACGCAGCCGGACGTCCCGAATTGATCGATCCATGATGCGAGCTTGTGCGTGATCCACATGCGATACCGATCCTTGATGGCGGGGCGGACGTTCTTGCCGTGAATGTAGCCGTGTTCCTGGGTAAAACAGGAATCCCACAATCTGGCATGTTCGGTTCGCTGCCCGGTGAGATCAGGGGTTTCCTCGACCGTGTGGCAAAAGCATGTCGGGCAGACCATTGTGCAATTCGCACAGGCCAGACATCGCGCCGCCACGTCGTCCCAGCGTGGATGCTCATGGGCATCATACAGGGCTTGCGGCAAGCGAGTGTGGTCCAGTCTGCGGACTTGGCTCCGTGCGCAAGCCTCCACGCGCGCCGCGGCTTCACCGGTTACGTTGTGTGAAGCAAGAGGCAGAGAGAGCGCGGAAAGAAGATCGGACCCGGCCTCGCTCCCCGCTTCGAGCACTAGCTGGGTGTCGATCTCGGTCAGCGCAAGATCGAAGCCGTTCTTGGCGCGCGGGCCCGTGTCCATCGATGCACAAAAGCAAGTCGGCAGCGCCCTGGTGCAATTCACCGCGATGACGAAAAGCCCTTCGCGACGAACCGCGTAGTAGGGATCCTGGTATGAGCTGTTTAGAAAAATCTGGTCCTGGATGGCCAGCCCGGCGAGATCGCAGGCCCGTGCTCCGATGACCGCGACCTTGTCCGGTCGGGAAAGCTCCGGATGGGCGGAAAATCCGCCCTGCGCCCGTTTGATCTGGAGCAGCGGCTCGCGTGGCGCAAAGGCGAAGGGCTTGAGCGATTGCGGTCCGTGGACGACGCCGAAGATTTCCGCTGAGCCGGTCTGTTCCAGCCGATACCGCCCCGGCTCTTGATGATCGCGCCAGCCTATCGGCAGATCCGATACCTGACTGATCGTCTCCCACATCACCGCCCCATCGCGCACGGTGGGACCGGCGATTCGATACCCTCTGATCTGTAAGATATCCAGTAACCGCTGGAGGTCGGCTAATGGAAGGATGCCGCGAGCTTCGGGGGCCATGACACAGATCTCCAACGGACCGGCAGCCGTATGGTACGGGCTCTTCCGTCCTCATGCAAGGCGAGATCCGATGAACGATCTGAAGAGCAGGCAGGGCATGACTATCGCCGGCTCCTTGGGGGAATCCTTCAATACACAAGTAGGACGGGTAACCCGCAGAATGGATACGGGCAGAAACGTTCGCCGGCGGCAGGAACGCTGCTACTCCTTGAAGAGCAGGTAGTACCCGATCGCGACCGCGATAGCCTGGATCAGAAATAGCCAGCGCAAGAGTCCCCACGGCGTGTTCGGTTGGGTGTCTTTCATGCGCCGACCGAGTCCGGGTTGGGACATGATATAGGTGGCCACCTGTTCTCTCGCGTCCTCCCGACTCAGATTCTGTGCAGCCTGGAGCAGCGCGATCGCTTCACTCCGTTCGCCGCGCGAAAGGGCATCCAACACGTTCGGGGGAAGATCCGGGATTGGTCCGAGCATCGACATACGAGGGGAGAGTGTATCAGAAAGTGGAAGGCTTCTGTCAAAGGCTTCCGTCGAATGGGTGGAGGACGGAGCTCGCCGCACCATACCCCGATTCTTGTATAATGGAAGCCCCGTCCTCCATTCGTAGCCGAAAGGAGAATCGCCATGAGCACCGCCACAACGGAAATTCCGATGCACCAGAAGGTCCAATCGTTTGTCGCTGCTCCTCGAAAGATGCTGATCGGCGGCAACTGGCTGGAATCTGCATCAGGAAAAACGTTCCCGACCTACAATCCGGCCACTGGCGAAGTCCTGGCCCGTGTGGCCGAAGGTGACCGCGCCGATGTTGATCGGGCTGTCGCCTCGGCGCGACACGCCTTCGAGAACGGTCCGTGGCGCAGACTCACGGCCTCGGAGCGCGGACGGCTCATTTGGAAGCTGGCCGATCTGCTCGAATCGCATCAGGAAGAATTCGCCCAACTGGAGTCGCTTGATAATGGAAAGCCGGTGGGAGTAGCCCGTGCGGCGGATGTGCCGCTGGCCGTCGACCTGTTCCGCTACATGGCCGGGTGGGCCACCAAAATCGAAGGCACCACCATCCCGCTTTCTGTTCCCTACACACCCGGCGCTCAATATCTGGCCTACACGCTGCGAGAGCCGGTCGGCGTGGTCGCCCAGATCATCCCCTGGAATTTTCCCCTGCTCATGGCAGCCTGGAAGCTGGGCCCCGCCCTCGCCGCCGGCTGCACCATCGTCTTGAAGCCGGCCGAACAGACACCACTATCAGCGCTGCGGCTCGGCGAGCTCATCTGCGAAGCGGGATTCCCTGATGGTGTCGTCAACATTGTCCCCGGTTACGGAGAAACCGCCGGCGCGGCGTTAGCCGCGCATCCGGATGTGGATAAGGCGGCCTTCACCGGCTCGACGGAAGTCGGAAAGCTCATTCTTGGAGCAGCGGCGGGCAATCTCAAGAAAGTCTCTCTCGAACTCGGAGGGAAATCCCCCAACATCGTCTGCAAGGACGCCGATGTGGAGGCGAGCATCCCTGGGATCTCCAGCGCGATCTTTTTCAACCACGGCCAGTGTTGCTGCGCGGGATCCCGGCTCTTCGTCGAGAAAGGCATCTTCGACAAGGTGGTGGAAGGAGTGGCGGCAGACGCGAAGAAGATCAAAGTCGGGCCGGGCATGGATCTCTCGACCCAAATGGGTCCGCTGGTATCGGATGAGCAGCAACGGCGGGTTCTCGGGTACCTTGAGTCAGGCTTTTCCGAAGGAGCGAAGGCGGTGGTCGGTGGACGCAAGTTAGGCGACAGAGGCTATTTCGTAGAACCGACCGTGCTGGTCGACACCACGCAACAGATGAAGGTCATGCAGGAAGAAATCTTCGGGCCGGTCGTCTGCGCCGTACCGTTCACGGATGTGGAAGACGTGCTGCCGGCGGCAAACGATTCCATCTACGGTCTGGCGGCGGCCGTCTGGACCAGGGATGTCAGCAAGGCTCACCGCATCGCGGCCGAGCTGCGCGCAGGATCGGTGTGGATCAACTGTTACAACATCTTCGATGCAGCCTTGCCCTTCGGTGGGTACAAGCAATCGGGCTGGGGGCGCGAGATGGGCCACGATGCGCTGGAACTGTACACCGAGGTGAAAGCCGTCACCGTGCGGCTGTGATGGGAATGCCTCAAAACATCGGGTGATGGGGTGCCGACGAAAAGGGGGCGGAACTCGGCGCCTCCCCGGCATTCCCCAAGAACCGCCAACCGCTTTCTTCTTTGACCAGGTAGTGCACCTCGCGAAACCAACTGTCGAGTGTCATCCGCTTGCCTGTGCCCTCCTCGGTCCCGTAGAGCCCGCCGGTGCAGGTGACCTCCGCGCGAAGCTGGGAGCCCGTCTGCGTGACCGTGATGCCGGAAAACAGGTGGACAGACTCCAAGGATTTGTAGTGCGTGAACACCTCGCCCCACACCCGGCGCACGTCGGTTTCTTTCAGCCCATGATAATTGTAGGTTGCTGCATAGAAGGCCATCAGCGCGTCCAGATCCTCTTTCTTCAAGGCCGCTTCCGCCCGCCCAAACGACGCCAGCAGTTCCTTCACGGCCGGATGGCCGGTCACCCGCTTGTGTCCCTTCACCTCAGTTCCATCCACCCTCAAGACCGTCTCGAGCAACACCTGCACCGCACCCATCGCCACGACGGGGGAGAATGCCAAGCATAACACCGCACCCAGCACAAGGAAGGCTCGCAGCTTTCTTTCACATTCACACTTCATACAGAATCCCTCGCAGGCGGCTTCACAGCACGTACAGTACGAGGAGCGTGATGCCGGCAGCCAGCATCAGCAATCCGATCACCCAACGGATGAATCGTTGTTGCACCGTGGCGAGCACCTTGTCCATCTTTTTCTTGAGGGCCGGCTGAGAGGCGATATACATTTCGACCTGCCCCTTCGCCTCTTTCAGGCCGAGATTCCGTTCCTGACGAACGACCGTGATGGCTCCGATCAGGTTGCCTTGCCACAGCGCCTCAATTGCCGCTTTGGGCAGATCCACATGACGTCGTGGTTTGTTCAGCATGGTATCCGATACCTTATAGCCGCTGAGCGCAGAGGAGGCAACTACGTTGGCCGTCGTCCCGTCGCAAGGGCCCTGCGCCATGGACTCCCTCTTGACGGGCTTTCTGGTTTCCTAGAGGATCAGATACGCCATGCATCGTCTTGAGTTGAAAGTCCCACCGGCCGTCGTCGGCGCAGTAATCGCGGCGGGCATGTGGGTTCTCGCCCGCAGCCTGCCCGCATTCGCCTATGCACCGCTGCGAGTCGCGACTGTGGGGTTGGGACTCCTCGGCGTTGTGATCATCGGGTGGGCGATGCTGTCGTTCTTGGAGGCACAGACCACCGTGAACCCCATGAAGCCATCCTCCGCCTCGTCCCTGGTGACGTCAGGGATCTATCGTCATACGCGTAACCCGATGTATCTTGGCATGTTGTTCATCCTCGTCGGGTGGGCGCTGTATTTGGCAAATATCCTGACCTTTCTCGTTCTGCCTGCTTTCATCCTTTACATGAATCAGTTCCAAATCAAACCGGAGGAACGGGCGCTGACCGCCCGGTTCGGACGGGAGTATCTTGAGTACATGTCTCAAGTGCATCGGTGGATATGAGGCAGCATGCGGGTGCTGACGCCCGGCATCCTCTACTTTCTCCTGGTCTTCGGGGCGGGATTCGTCCTGGGAACCATTCGTGTGTTGCTGATCGTTCCGCATGTCGGCGAGAGAACCGCCGAACTCCTGGAGATGCCGCTGATGCTGATCGCCACGGTGTTCGCGGCACGATGGATCACCCGGTGTTTCCCTAAGCCGCGCAATCACACGGCACGATTCGCCATCGGCGGCGTTGCGCTGGGCTTGATGCTGGCGGGAGAGCTGGCCGTCGGCATCGGACTCCGCGGCATGACCGCCGCAGAGGTCATCCTGAACCGAGACCCGGTGTCCGGCACGGCCTACTATCTGAGTCTCCTCCTCTTCGCCGCCATGCCGTGGATCGTCTCCAGCCGGTGACGGGTTGTGGGCACTCCATCCGGCGGGTCAGGCTTGCTGCGGCGTCAGCCGTCGTCGCGCGCTGCCTGGGACAATGACGAATTCGTAGAGCCGGCATTCGAGATCGCCGTTGAAAAGGGGAATGCGTTTTGAGGGAGTGAGACCAATGAGTTTCGGCACACGGGCGTCGCCCGTCAACACATAGGCCCGCCATCCGGCGAACCGCTGCTTCAGCCAATCACCCAGTTTCGGGTAGAGCGCGGCCAGTTCGTCGGCCTGGCTCAAGCGCACGCCATAGGGCGGGTTAATAACCATGACGCCCTGCTCCGCCGGCGCCTCCAGCTCCAGAATATCGCTCTGCTTCAACCGAACATCGACCACCACCCCCGCCCCTTGAAACGCCCGCTGGGCAATCTTCACCATGGCGGGATCATGATCCGACGCATAGATGGCGGCGGGAACGTCTGCCAGGCGTTTGGCGAGCGCCGCTTCGCGCAGACGGCCCCACAGTTTGGCATCGTGGATCAGCAGCCGCTCGAACGCAAAGTGCCGTGAAACGCCCGGAGGGATCCGGCGGGCCATCATGGCGGCTTCGAGTGGAATGGTTCCACCGCCGCACATAGGATCGAGCAGCACGTCTGCGGGCGTCCACCCGGCAAGCCGCAAGATGCCTGCCGCCAGATTTTCCCGCAACGGCGCTTCGACGGACGTGATCCGGTACCCCCGTTTGAAGAGCGGCTCGCCGGAGGTGTCCAGATAGAAGGTGACGGTTGTGGCGTCGAGAAACGCGTCGAGTTTGATGTGCGGCCGTTCCGTGTCGACGCTGGGCCGCCGATGGTGCGCGGCCACGAACTTGTCGCACACGGCGTCTTTGATCCGGAGGGTGAGAAAATCCAGACTGGGAAGAGGACAGCGGCGCGCGCTTACCTTGACTTTGATCGTCTGCGACGGCGCAAACCAGTCGGGCCAGGAGAGCGCATAGGCCGCGCGATAGACGTCGTCTTCCGTTTTATAGGCGCTGTGGCCGACTTCCCACAGGACGCGGCTGGCAATGTGACTCTTGAGATTGACCCAATACATCGTCGACCAGGGGGCAGTGAACCCGACACCGCCGTCGGTCCTGGACGTGGCCGGCACACCGAGATCGTGAAGTTCCTGTTCAAGCATTCCCTCCAAACCCCGCGGGCAAGGGGCAAAGAACCGTCGTGATGTCCCATCCATCCTGTTGCTTCCCCTCCCCGACGATTCGCGGTGCCCTGCACGCTGTCTTGTCGTTTGCCTTGAACGAGTTTCCCTGCACCAGCCAAGTAACACATACTTTTCCTGTCGTAAGCAACGGGAATATCCAGGGAGCCCTCCTGAACCATCGGACAATCCATCCGCTATGGCTCTGCCGTAGCGGACTCCGACTCCCGACGGAGGATGTCCGCCGCAACCGGGCCATGCTCTTGGCGAACAGGACCGGAACGTGACAGTTTGTCCCCCAGTCCGACCGCCAAATTGCGGTAGATGATCACACCAATGTCGGGCCGGCGTCGAATCAGATCGGCCAGGTCGCGCTGCAACAGCTCGGCCGCTTCGACTGGCCCTTCAGTTGTAGCGGTGGCAGAGTGGGGTCTTGCGGAGAGCAGTGAGACTTCCCCGCAGGTCTCACCGGCACAGACCGTGCCGATCGGCCCCGGTGGGCTGCCGCCGGTGATGGCTACCCGGCCCTGGAGCACCAAATACAGCCGGTCGGCTGGATCATGCTGGGCGAAGAGCCGTTCCCCGTCCCCGATCTCCCGCACGCTGCAGGCGCCGGCCAACCTCCCCGCCTGCTCGCTGTTCATGCCGTGGAACAGCGGCATCTCCCTGATCGCCCGGGCCATGCGCGGAGCGATGACGCATGCGGAAAAGCCCCGCATGACGATGTCCGCGACGGCTTGCACCGGCTCCGTCAGGCCGAGCGTGCCCAACTCCTGCAGCTTGTTCAGCCGCACCATCTTGACGATGTCGAGCCGCTCCACCTGATAGAACACCATGGCCGGCACATAGGCGACAGGGAGAAAATTTAATTCGAGGAGTGTGCGCTGCATGCGGGGCGCATAGGCGCTGACATCGATCTCGATATAGTCGATGCCCAGTTCCTCCCGGCACTTCCGTTCCAATTCGGCCAAGAGGAACCGCACGACGTCGTCGGCCAAGGAGATCAATTCGAACACTCGCACGGTGCGTTCGACCGGATCCATGGTGTAGCCGACGGCGCCGACGATCTGGCCGCCGCAGCGCGCCAGAAAATAGCTGGTCTGGCGCGCCTGGAGCTTGAAGAAACCATAGTCTAGCCGGATGGGTCCGAAGACCTCCCGATTGCGCACGCGCCCCCGCTCGATGCGCAGCAAGGCGGGATAGCCTTCGGCCTGCAGTTGCTCAATGGTGTAGTCGCCTCCGGAGGGATACGGCGCCGAGTCTTCGTCGACGATGAAATCCGGCGTGAGCGGGGGTTGACTCATGACGCAGCCGGCCAGGGAATAGGCCTCGGGAATGATCCGGGGGTTGTTGCGGCGTAAGGCCAGGGCATCGCCGAAATACCGAGCGAGCAGCGCGAAACTCTCCCGATGGTGAAACGTATGTTTCAACGGCAGAAAGCCGGTCGCGATAAATCCATGGGACAAACTGATCCGTTGGGCGTAGGGATGCACGGTGCGCGCCACCACCAGCCCGACGTGCAGCCGATTCTGTATGGCCTCGAGGCGTTTCTCCATGAGCAGATTGCCGACCTGCAATCGTCGATAGTCCGGATGCACGGCGAGCCGGCCGAACTCGCCGACGAGATCGGAATGGGCGCCGAAGTCGAAGAGGACGGACGCCGTTCCCACCACCCGTCCGGATTCGGTGTCCTCGGCCACGAGAATAAGCGCATCGTCCGTGAAGACGGACCGCTTGAGCCACAATTCATCGTAGAGCTCTCGGTGCGGATAATCGGTGCCGTAGACGGCCAGAAAGATCTCACGGATCTGGCCGACGTCTTCCTCGCGGGCTTCTCGGACTCGAATCATGATGGCCTCGTGTACGGTCAGGAGCGGCCCTGCCGATCGCGTAACCGTTGGCCGGCGATCTTGGCGACGGCTTGATAGTACGCCGCGCCCACGGCCAGCGCCTCCTCGTCGAAATCAAACTTACTCGAATGGGCGGGAAATCCCTCCTTGCCCGGAACCTGCCCGCCGAACCGGACGTAGGCCCCCGGGATCTGTTCCATGTAGTAACTGAAATCCTCCGCGCCCATGTTCGCCGTCTTGAGCGGCAAGACGTTGGCCTCCCCGACCGCTTCCACGGCGGCGCGGCGCGCCAGGTCGGCCATGTCCGGCGGATTGATCAGCGGCGGCGTGCCCTCGGTCACCGTGACGTGAATCTTCGCCCCATGCAGTTGGGCGATCGACTCGGCGATGCGGCGGATCGAGGACAGCAGCTGCCGACGCACGGACGCGTCCTGGGCCCGCACGGTACCGCTCAGTTTGGCCTGACCGGCAATGACATTGGGAGCAGTCCCCGCCTGAAATTGCCCGACAGAGACGACCGACGGCCGGGCCGGATCGATCTCGCGCGAGACGATGGTTTGCAGCGCCATAATCATGAGGCTCCCGACTACGACCGCGTCGATGCTTTCGTGCGGACGAGCGCCGTGCGCACCCTGCCCGATAATATCGATCGTGAAATTATCCGACGAGGCATTGACCGCCCCCTCCGCGACCACGATCGCCCCCGGCTGATAGTGGCGGTCGAGATGACCGCCGAAGATCAGGCCGGCGCCGTCCAACGCGCCGGCCTGGATCATCGCTTGCGCGCCGGTGCCCTTTTCCTCCGCCGGCTGGAAAATCAACCGTACGGGCGCCGGCAGATCTTTCTCCTCCGACAAGAGCGCCGCCGCGCCGAGCAGCATCGCGGTGTGGCCGTCGTGGCCGCAGGCATGCATCACGCCGGCATGTACGGAGGCGAATTCGAGGCCGGTCTCTTCGTGGATCGGCAAGGCGTCTGTGTCCGCCCGCAGCACGACGCAGGGCACTCCCGCCGTTCCGGCAATATCCGCCACCACGCCGGTGCCTGCGACAGTGGTGCGATACGGCACGCCAATACCTTGGAGAAAATCCGCGATGACGGCGGCGGTGTTGGTTTCCCTGCCGCTCAGCTCCGGATACCGATGCAGCCATCGCCGCACCGAGACGATTCGGTCGTACACCTCTTGCCGGATCAGTGCCATGCGATTCCCCCTTTGCCTCCCTGAAGTCTTGTGAGCCTCCTAGTCTTCCTTCGCCTGCACACCGGGCCGGAAGGTCGTGTACACATAGACCGGAATGGGCAGGTGGCTGAGGTGTTTCTCAATCAACGGCTTCACGTCTTCCCACTTCAGCCCGCCCACCCCGGTGGCCAAGCGAGGCAGTGCGACGCTCTTGACCTTCTCGGTTTCGATGACCTTGACCAGCGCTTTGAGACAGTGATTGACGTGTTCGATCGTGGCCTTGCCGGGCCTGGCTCCGTGGCCGGGCGGCGGCTCTTGGGTAAACAGATTGACGATGCGCGTGCCGCCGACGCCCGCCCAGGTCCACAATTCACCGGGTTTCGGCGTAAACGTCTGGCAATAGTGCCGGAAATCCTTATACATCGCCGGCCATTGTTCCCGGAGCGACAACGCCAGCCCGCTGGCGAAATTGTCGTTGGGCGCAATCCCGTGCGCCACCGCTGCGGCCTTGGTTAACAAAATGTCTCCTGTGACTTCCTTCAACATAAGCCTGTCACCTCCATGTGGTTAAGCACGACAAAAGCCGTTTCACATTACACTTGATGAACTACAGCTACCGCACCCTGTCTTTAGCACTTCTTCTCATTCCTCCAGACGGTTGGAAGACCGACGCTGTTCCTGAAGAGACATGGCGGACATCGATCGAACAGCTCCAACGGACAGCGTGCGACGACATTGCGCCGCACAGGCGCAGCTTCATAGCAGCATGCGGCGTCAACACACAGACGGGATGACCGGACAATCTCCGCAGCATCATGGCACACAGGAACAACGTCGGTCTTCCAACCGCCTCTCCCTCCCCTCACACCCATTCCGGGGCCTCTTCTTTCCCCACTTGACGCCCGGCAAACCCGCTATAGAGTGCCGGCAAGACCACCAGTGTCAAAGCCGTCGAGGTAAAGAGTCCCCCAATCACGACGGTCGCGAGCGGCCGCTGCACTTCGGCGCCGATCCCCTGCGCCAGCGCCAGCGGCAAGAGACCGACCAGCGTGGTCATCATGGTCATCACGACCGGCCGAAGCCGCAGACTGCAGCCGGTCAGGATTGCCTCGTCGATCTGTTGTCCTTCATGGCGCAGTTGGTTGATATAGGAGACCAGCACGATGCCGTTCCCCACTGCGAGTCCGAACAGCTCGATGAAGCCGATGGAGGCCGGCACGCTCAGGTACTGTCCGCTCAACCATAGCGACACGACGCCGCCGATCAACGCGAACGGCAGATTGAGGATGATCAGGGTCGCGTATCGAAACGAATGGAAGGCCCAGAAGAGGAGGAAGAACACGAGGCCCAGCGTGATCGGCACAACGATCATGAGCCGCGCATTGGCCCGCTCCATGTTCTCGAACGCCCCGCCCCACACAACGGTATACCCTTCCGGCAGGCGGATCTGCGCCGCCAGCTTGGCCCGTCCTTCGTCCACGACGCCGCCGATGTCACGGCCGACGACGTTGAACCCGATGTAGATGCGGCGCTTCACCTGCTCCCGGCTGATGCGGGCCGGCCCCTCCCGCATTTCGATCGTCGCGAGGTCGCTCATGGGAATGAGTGCACCGGACGCGGACTTCACGCGGATCTCTCCGATGGCGGCGACGCTGTTCCGATACGGCTCAGGAAATCTCAGGGTGAGCTGAAACCGCCGCTCGCCTTCATAAATCTGCGTCGCCGCTTGTCCGCCGATCGCGGTGGTGACGATCTCCTGCACATCGGCCACGTTGATGCCGAAGCGGGCGATCTTCTGCCGGTCGATGTCGATGATCAAATAGGGCTGGCCGGCGACTTGCTCGACCTTGAGGTCTTTGACGCCGTCGATCTGTTGGATCAAATCGGCGATTTCCTTCGCCTTGTCACGGAGCACGTCCAGATCGTCTCCGAACAGTTTGATGGCACATTGGGTCCTGATGCCGGAAATCAGTTCGTCCACCCGTTCCTGGATCGGCTGGCTCATGAGGACGGAGATGCCCGGAATCTCCGCCAGCTTGCGGCGGATGGCATCGGTCAAGGCCGATTGCGTCGTCGCAGTCTTCCACTGACTCCGGTCGTGCAATGACACGATCGGGTCGCTCTCATACAGGTCTTCCGGATGGTAAGGAATTTCGGCCCGCCCGATCCGGCTCACAGCCGTTTTCACTTCGGGAAATTCCATCATGACCCGCTGCGTCTGCTTCTCCAACTCAATGGACTCGGCCAGCGACACGCTCGGGAGTCTCACGACTTGGGGCGTCAGCGCCCCCTCCTCCAAGATCGGGATAAATTCCCGCCCCACGAACGGGACAAGGGCAAGACTGAGCAATACGATCGCCATCGAACCGGTCAGCACGAGGCCCCGGTGTCCGAGAGCCCACTGCAACACCGGCAGATACCGCTGCTTCATCCAGAGCGTCAAATGCGTGTCCTTCGGATGGTCTCCGCGCAAGACCAGGGACGCGAGTACCGGGGACAGGGTCAGCGTCACCACGACCGAGGCCAGGAGCGCGATCACCAGCGCGTAGGCCAGCGGCGCGAACATCTTCCCTTCCATCCCTTCCAGCGTCATGAGCGGCAGGAAGACGACGCTGATGATTAAAATCCCGAAGAGGATCGGCCGGCCCACCTCCTTCGTGGCATGAAGAATGACGCTGAGCCTGCTCTCCGGCGACGCACCGCTGTGTTGGGCAAGGTGTCGGTACACGTTTTCCACGACGACAAGCGACCCGTCCGCGATCTCGCCGATGGCGATGGCCAGCCCGCCGAGCGTCATCAAGTTGGCCGAGAGTCCGAACCATTTCATCACGATAAATGTGATGAGCGGGGTGACGATGAGCGAAACCGTCACGACGACGGCGCTGCGGACATGGCCCAGGAAGAAAAAGAAAACGAAGACTACCAGTACGATCCCTTCGATCAACGCATCGCGCACCGTATGAATGGCGGCATTCACCAGCTCAATGCGATCATAAAAAGGAATCAGCTTGGTTCCTGCCGGCAGGACATTGCCCTTCTGCAGATCCTCCATCCTGCCTTTGACCGCCTCGACCACCTGCCGAGCATTGCCGCCTCGAAGCATGAGGACTGTTCCGATCACGATCTCCCGCTCGCCATTGAGCACCACCGCGCCGTGACGAACAGCGTGGCCGATGCGGACTTCGGCGACGTCCCGCACGAACACCGGCGTGCCGCCGGCTTCCTTCACGATGATGGACTCGATGTCGCCCACGGTCTTGATCAGCCCGATTCCCCGAACGATCGAGCGTTCGGCATGGCGCTCCAACACGTTGCCGCCGACGTTGGCGTTGTTGTTCACCACCGCATCGTAGATCTGGTGGAGCGTCAAGTCGAACTTGCGCAGCTTGGCCGGATCGACCAGAACCTGATATTGCTTCACAAATCCGCCCATCCCGTTCACATCGATGACGCCCGGCACGCGCTTGATCAGCGGACGAAGGACCCAGTCCTGGAGGGTACGCTGATCAGTCAACTCCTTCTCAACGACGTCGGGATCGGTCGCCGTCGCATGAGGCCCTTCGAGGTAATAGTGATACACCTCCCCTAGCCCCGTGGTGACCGGCGCCATCACCGGTTCGAGCCCGTGCGGCAACCGCTCCTTTGCCGCCATGATCCGCTCAAGCACCAGTTGGCGGGCGAAATACACATCCACATCGTCTTCAAAGACGACCGTGATCTGCGAGAGCGCAAATTTGGAGAGGGAGCGGATCTCCGCCAACCCCGGCAGACCGGTCAGTTGAAGCTCAAGCGGATAGGTGATAAACCGCTCCACTTCGACCGGCGAGAGGCCCGGCGCTTCGGTCAATACCTGTACTTGGATGTTCGTCACATCGGGGTAGGCGTCGATCGGAATGGCCTGAAAGGCGAAGAGGCCGGCGGCGGACAAGAGGCACGCCAGGCCGATGACCAGAATCCGTTGCCGTAGCGAAAATTCCAGTAGAGAAGCGATCATGGCGTGGGCTCGATCTTGTGCCGTTCTATCTCGGATTTAAGGGCGAAGGATCCCTTCGTCACAACCAGTTCACCGGCGCTCACCCCGTCCAGCACCTGCACCAGATCCCCCTGCTCCTGTCCCACCTTGACCGCCCGCGCCTCGAACTCGCCCGGCCCCCGCTGAAGGAACACAATTTTCCCGCCAGGCCCATCTTGGAGGGCCGCCAGCGGCACACTCAGCGCATCCGGATTCGACGGCGTGTAGACACGGATGATGGCAAACATCTCCGGCTTCAACAGGCGGTCAGGATTCCGCACCGTCACCCGCAGACGCATCGTGCGGGTGGCAGGATCGAGCACGTCGCCGACATAGGTGATCGTTCCTTGAAAGATGGCGTGAGGATAGGCGGCCAAGAGGACATCGACTTTTTGCTCCTTGCGGATGAACTGCACGTCCTTCTCCGGCACATTGCCGACCACCCATACATCATTCAGGTTCGCCACCGTGAAGAACTTCTGATGCGTTTCGACCACCTCGCCCCGCGTGATGTTGCGCATAATGACTCGGCCGTCGAACGGTGCACGCAAGAGCACATCGGCCTTGATCGTATGCTCCCGATCCAGTCGCTCGATTTCGTCCTGTGGCACACCCAGCAGTTCCAAGCGACTCTTCGCCTCGCGCGCTTCGGCCTGCGCGGTCTTCATGACGGCTTCACGGCGCAGCAGCTCCGCCAGGCTCACGGCTTTGCCCTCGTACAGTTCTTTGGCCCGTGCATGCGCCAATTCCGCTTCGTACAATCTGGCCGCCGCCTTCAGGTAGTCCCCTTCCGCCACGCCGAGGTCCATACTGTGGAGCGTGGCCAACAAGGCCCCCTTTTTCACATCCCGCCCGACATCCACAGACACCTTCACAACACGGCCGCGGATCAGGGTCGTGACTTCGGCCAATTCGTTTTCATTAGCCTGGACTGTTGCGGGAAACTCACGATGAGTGAGCAGTTGTCCCTGCCTGACCGGCACAAGTTGGAGCGCCATTCGGGCTGACTCTTCCGGAGTCAGGCGAATATGCCCAGACTGAACGGGAGGGGACGCCGGTTCGTGAGGGGGGACTTGGCGGGCCTTGTCCTCACAGGCCATCGGCCCTGCGACGATCGCGCACACAGCGGCACCCAACAACAACCAGCGTCCCGGCATTGCTTTAGAATGGCGGTTTATCAAGATGCCGGCCGTGAGCGCCGCTTTCCAGGCTTCCAGTGCAGTCATCAGCGCACACCATCCCCTTCTCTGCATCCTCAGCATGTGACGTGCCTCGCAGGACACATTATTTCGGCGGTTTTATTGATGGGCATCGGGACTTTCGTGGCTTTTTGCCACGGCATCGAATTTCGTCTGTAGTGAAATGCGACAGACCGATCCGGCACGCTTAATTATCCGATCGTCGATATGCGATACTGACGCACTGGAGGAGGGATTGGGTATGGAAATCCGGGCGCAGTTCCCCAACGAGCAATCACTTGCCGGTGAGTTCACACGTCAAGCGGATGCGTTTCGAGGGTGGGTCACCGCGGACGGCAGTTCAGGCTATCCGTCGGGAGCCGGGCGCTATCACTTGTATGTCTCGTGGGCCTGCCCCTGGGCGCATCGCACGATTATCGTACGCAAGCTCAAGCAGCTCGAAGGCGTCATCGGCATGACCGTCGTGGACCCGATTCGCGACGAACAGGGTTGGGCATTTCGCAACGGCCCTGGGCATTCACTCGACCCCATCAACGGGTTTCATTTTCTCAGTGAGGCCTACAGAGCCACCGACCCGCACTATCGAGGACGCGTGACTGTTCCGGTACTTTGGGATACCCTCACCAAACGCATCGTTACCAATTCCGATGACGACCTCATGCGCATCTTCAACAGCGAGTTCAATCAATTCACGGAGAGTGCGCTCGATCTCTGCCCCGGCAAGCTGCGCAAGGAGATCAATGAACTCAACACCTTCATCTACGACAACGTGAACGATGGAGTCTACCGGGCGGGGTTCGCCACATCGCAACGGGCCTATGAGCGGGCGGTCCTACGGCTGTTTGAGGCGCTGGATCAGCTCGACGCGCGTCTTGCGACCCGACGATATCTTTTCGGCGCGGACTTCGTCGAGACCGACTGGCGGTTGTTCGTGACGTTGATCCGGTTCGATGCCGTGTATCATGGCCATTTCAAATGCAACCTCAGGCGTATTGTCGATTATCCGCACCTCTTCGGCTATCTGAGAGATCTGTATCAGACCGACGGCATCGCCGCTACCGTGAACTTCGATCACATCAAGCGGCACTATTACCTCACCCATCACGAGATCAATCCAACCGGCATCGTCCCCCTTGGCCCGGTCCAGGATCTGACCGCCGCCCATGGACGTGAGCGGTTGAGATAGTCAGTCCAGATCTTCTCAAGCTGTCAACTTAACTGGACAGCCTTGTGGCTCTTCTCCCCATTCGCCACGGTCGTCTCAGTGGTCAATCTGAAAAGTCCGTTTATTCTGAGCCGCTTATAGAATTCACGGCCCGCAACAAACGCGCATGAGAGTTGCTCACACTTCAAGTACGGGTGAGGTCATCATCAAACAAAAGGAGTCATATTATGGATATGCTGGGGATGTTCATTGGTGTGATGTTTATACTTCTGGTCGGTGGCCTGGTCGTCTACAAGAAATTCGCCTAGCCTATGCCGAAGAAAGAACGACGGCCATGACCCTGGATAAAGGGGTATGGCCGTCACTTTGCTTCTGATGCCTCTCGAGGGTTACGCCCTCCTTACCGTACAACCAAGACTGAACAGTCGCTCCGCTGCACAATCTTAATGGAGACGCTGCCCTGGAGGAACCGCGTTACCGCGCTACGCCCCTTCGCTCCGGTGACGACCAATTCCGGTTGTTCCCGACCCACTACTTTTAAAATTTCATCGGCAGCGGGCCCCACCATTGGAAACTGCCGGACACGATACCCTACCTTTTCAAGTTTGGCCGCCTCTTGCGCGAGCAATTTTTCCCCTGCTTCTTTGACGACCGTATACCGAAGGAACGGCATGACATGTACCAGCAGGATGACGACCGGGTTACCATCCGGGCTGCTTTGAAATTGCTTGGCGAGGAACTGCCTGGCCTTTTCCGATGCGAGAGAGCCGTCCGTTGCGAATAAGATCCGTCTGATCGGCTTCGCCGCCTCCTTCACCACCAACACGGGACAGGAGGCATGGAGCGTCACAGCAGTGGAGACGCTGCCCATCATGAAGCGATCCAACGTCCCCAGCCCACGGCTCCCCACAACCACCAGGCCGTTCCGTCCCGCATACTTGAGCAGCGCGTTTGCAATGGCTTCATGTTCCACGCGAACGGTACCCTTGAGCCCGAGTCCCTTTAGGCGTTGCTGTGTCTCCGCCACTACGCGCTTCGCTCGAGACTCCAAAAAATGTGCCGCCTCTCCCGCATCCGGTTCTAGTCCGCTGATGGATGGATGCGTTAAAAACGGAGCTGGCTCAGACTGGAGATCGAGACCGTGCACCCCGACGACGCTCGGCACAGTCCGGAACGGAAGTTTCACGAGCCATTCGAGCGCCCACTCCCCATACTTCGATCCATCTATACCGACAACCGTTTTCATCGCCTCATCTCCTTGTTAGAGATTCCCCATCAAGCGTTGTGACACTGCAATGTTCATTCCCTACGGAAAGCCCGGCCACTTTCCTCGAAAAAACTCGCGACCGCGAGCCGGCAGAAATAAATGGTTGGCGACGGGACTGGGCTTTTGGTAAAGTGCGCACTCGCTCGACGTCACGAGTTGAGCGGACAGGGGCACAGCGAAGAGGAATGATGGCCGGGATAGACGAGGTGGCAATCCAGTTCAATCGACGAGTAGGAGAGCTGGCTTTTACGGTTGCGCTGCTGACATTTTCCGGTTATCCCACTCATGCCCTCTCAGGGGATCTTGCAGGCCTTCCCGTCGGCGGTGTCATTGCATCGGCCCCAATTGTTGCGGCTGCTGCCCAGGTTCCACCCTCAACGGCGGTTGGCGACAGCTCCGAGGAAGAACCCTTCGACCCCTTCGCGAAGGCGGGTGAGCTTCAACTCGAGGAATACGATCCCTGGGAACCGGTCAACACAAAAATCTTTGATTTTAACTGGCAGCTCGATCGCTGGGTGCTGAAGCCGGTTGCGAAAGGTTACAACTACGTCGTTCCCAATATAGTCCAAGTCGGCGTCAGTAATATCTTCTACAATAGTCGTGCGACCCCGCGGTTTCTAAACAATATGTTTCAGGGCAAGTTCAAAGGAGCTGGGATCGAGGTTGGGCGATTTCTCATTAATACGACGGTTGGGATCGGGGGATTTTTCGATGTGGCCCAACACTACTTCAAGTTGACGACACCGGAGGAGGATACGGGACAAACACTTGGATTTTATGGAGTTCCACCAGGTCCTTATCTCATGATCCCAATTCTGGGACCGTATACGGTTCGAGATCTTGCCGGCTATGCCGGGGACATTGCCCTTAATCCAATCTACTGGCTCATCCTGCCCACCATGCATAACATAGACGCCATTCCGACGGTGGTCTCTATTGATGAGCGGGCGGCCACGTATGCCATCTCAATTGGCGCGCGTGCGACCGAAGTCGTCAACGAGCGCTCACTCAATCTGGAAAAATTCCAGGGCGTGGAAGAATCCACGGTCGATCTCTACGCCGCAGTCCGCAATGCGTACCTGCAAAAGCGGGCGCAGGCCATTCAAGAGTAAACCACGCGACGCCCGTAACCTCTCAGCACCCAAGTTACCTGAGCTTTCTTCATCGCACTCTCACTGACACTCACAGTGGTAACCGAAAGGGACCAAGCCGGTTCTCACCGACCGGTCTTGGCGAATGGAAAATCTATTTTTGTCGAACTATATGACAGTTAAGGAAAGATTGAGAGAAGAACGAATGCGGTAATCAGAAGCCACACTACACCCTTTCCAGCCACGTGTCTCGAAATGACTGCTTAATCACACACCCCACTAGACACTGCGCCGGATAGCAGTGCGTCGAACAGACAGTTACTGACTGGCGGCGACTCTTACTAGGTGTTCTTGTAAACCAGGAGCCCGCCGACCAAGATCACCAGCATCACACCGATGAACATCACCAATGTATCCATGGCTACTCCTTTCGTTCGAACCGTTACGCAACGAAGTGACGTACCATAGCAACCCCCGCAAGCCTGAGGGGCTCAAATACCTTCCTTTCTCTGGACGAAACCGGCGGCCATCGCGAACCCTAGCAGCGTCACGCGATGGGCTGAACAGTTCGACCGATCACATCCTTAGGAGGTTGACTACGAGCTTAATTGTAGTTCCGCTTTTCGTTCT
The DNA here is from genome assembly GCA_039794465.1 of Nitrospira sp. Taxonomy (GTDB): domain Bacteria; phylum Nitrospirota; class Nitrospiria; order Nitrospirales; family Nitrospiraceae; genus Nitrospira_D. The sequence goes on along the minus strand of JAYWIP010000258.1, from coordinate 8,965 downwards.
TGTCAATATAGATCTCGAGGTGGAAGAATCGCTCTCAAGACCCTCCTTCGCTCTGGTCTTATCCTAGTTCAGGCGAGACGTACCACGAGCCACGAAGTGCTTTTCGGCCTCTTCCCCGGCAAACCCTTTAAGACGATGGGACTCGCGATGAGCGAGGATTACCGGATCGACCCGTTGGCCGCAGCTCACGCAGCGCCAATCAAACGAACCAAGCTCGAACACTTCCTCCGACACCATCAACCCGCCGCAGCGATGGCAGCGATCGGTAGACGCCTCGTGCCGAACAGCGGCTGTTCTTGCAACCTTGACCATATACACACCTCCTTCTTATGGCATGGCGTACCGTCTATGAGTTGGAATCTCGGAAAAGGATTCATCGCCGCCTCATCCCATTGACGAGGCTGGAGACTCCCTGGGTGCCCACCAGTCAAGAGCGATCGAATGGTGAAAGATTCCACAGTGCAGGAAACAGTCCTGCCCAGTAATGCGACAGCGTGCCGGTCGTCCGGGCAGGACTTGCTCCTGAGCTAGTCTCCAACCATTTGAATCTGCGCAACCAGGCGCACATTTTCCGCATCACCCTTTCGTGGCACCGCCGATGCAATCTTGTTCGACAGCAGTCACCGTACAACCGACAAACAGTCACGAGAGACACTCACGAAAAGGAGGATAGGCACATGTCGTCACTCACCAGATGGGAGCCATTCGCACGTTGGAGTCCGTTGAAGGAACTTGAGGAGATGGAAAAACGCCTCTCGACGATTTTTGGGCGCGCCCCGGTGGCGACGAGCGGGGACAAGAAGGAGGCCATCACGGTCGCCGAATGGTCGCCCCTTGTCGACATCTCGGAAGACGACAAGGAATACCTCATCAAAGCGGAGCTGCCCGAGATGAAGAAAGAAGAGATCAAGATCAATGTGCATGAGGACGTGCTCTCGATCAGCGGCGAGCGCAAATACGAGAAGGAAGAAAAGGGCAAAAAGTATCACCGGGTCGAACGGGCCTATGGGAGTTTCGTGCGGATCTTCACGCTTCCAGAAGATGCTGACGGCTCCAAGATCAACGCCGAATACAAGGAGGGTGTGCTGAAACTCCATCTGCCGAAGTCGGAGAAGGCGAAGCCGAAAGCAATCGAGGTGAAGGTGTCGTAAGGGAAAGGAGGAGGCCATGTTTCGCCACCCCAAGTATCTTGAGATACCCTGGGAGGTCCATTGGCAGCATGTGAAGTCGGAGCCTCACCGCCACTTGTGGTGGCTGATAGCGTTGTTGCTGGGAGCGGCGATGTTTTTGATCGGAATCGGAGTGACCAGCGGAGTGATGTAACGGCGCGAAGCGGGACGAAGGAGAACCGGTGACGTTTCAAGATCGTGAAGATGCCGGCCGCCGGCTGGTCGAACAATTGCTCCACTATCGTGAACGTCCGGCAACCCTCATCCTGGCGCTCCCTCGCGGCGGCGTAGCGGTCGGGTACCAGTTGAGCTTGGGACTGCATCTTCCCCTGGAAGTGTTCATCGTCCGCAAGTTGGGCGCACCGGATAATCCCGAATACGCCTTGGGCGCGGTGGGCGAGACTGGAACGGTGTATGTGAACCCCGAGGCGATGGCGGGATTTCATTTCTCGCGGGTGGACCTCAAGCATCTTGTGGATGCGCAGCAGGAGGAGATCGTTCGCCGACAGGCTCTCTATCGGCAGGACCGGCGGCTGCCCGTGCTCACCGGCCGCACCGTCATTCTCGTCGACGATGGCATTGCCACCGGCTCCACGTTCTTGGCGTCTGTCCAATCCATCAGGCACCTGAAGCCCCACCGCCTGATCGGAGCAATCCCGGTCGGCCCCATAGAAACCATCCGGGAAGTCCGCGCGATCGTGGATGAGTTGGTGGTCCTGGCCACTCCGGACCCATTCTGGGCGGTGGGAAATCACTACGTCGATTTTGCGCAAGTCGGCGATCGCGAGGTCATCCAGTATTTGAACCTGGCCAAGGAGGCGCTGCGGGAACGAGTGCAGCCGTCCTCAGCATAGAGCGGGACTCAGTAATTCATGAAGGAGCAGTCATGACCGCAAAGACTAAATCACCGGCCGGTCTGGGAGCCAGACACGACCGAACCATTCAGGAATACCAGCACGACACCTATAAATTGCGCGGGAAGCTCAAGGAGCCGACCGTCTGTTCCGATTGCGGAGCGCTATTTCACAAGGGTCGATGGACCTGGGACCCCGCGCCGGCAAACCCCGGTAAGATTGTCTGCCCCGCATGTCTGCGGATCCGAGACAACTATCCCAAAGGCCTGGTCACCATCAAAGGCGGGGTCAAAGACGAGCAACATGAGCAAGTCATCGGCTTGGTGAAGAATACGGAGGAGATCGAGAAAAAGGAGCATCCTCTCGCGCGCATTTTGTCGATTGAGGCCAAGCCTGAAGGCCTGGTCATTTCCACGACCGACACCCATTTGCCCAGACGTATCGGCGAAGCCCTGAAGCACGCGTATCACGGCGATCTGGAATTGCATTACGACAAGGCTGAAGATTTCGTGCGCGTGACCTGGATGCGATAAGCGGAGTGAAAGACAGAAGTTCGTAAGACCAGAGGGGGAGAAGAAATGACAGGTCGAGGCCGGAGAATACGCGCTGTGGTCATTGTACTGACGATTTTCACCTGCGCTCTTGCCGGATTAGACAGGGCAGGGGCCAAGATCGTCGTTCCAGACAGTTCCGTCATTGAAGTGGACGACGCTACCGTCAAGTCCGTCGTGGCCATGTTTCAGCGGGCCGAACAGGCGGTGAAAGCCCGTGACCTCGATGCCGTCATGGCGACGTATTCTTCCCGCTACAACTATCACGGCCTCAAGAAAGACGACATCCGTAAAGTGTGGAAGGAATTGTTCGACGAGTATCAGGAAATCGCCAGTACCCATTTGCTGACCAAGTTCACCAAGGTCGGATCGGGAACCCAGACCGTGCTGGAGGTCACCTGCACCGGCCATCTGTGGGCGCGGTCCAAGACCAGCGGCCTGTACGTTCCCATCGACAGCTGGCATGAGGAAGTGCATTACCTCGGGCTTGAAGGAGGCGAGTGGCGTATCCAAGGCAATCTCGGTGACTCGCCGCGTGTCCTTCCGTTCGGCACGTCCCCCCATCCATTGTTTTGACGGGAGCACCAGCATGAGAATCGCCATTGGTGTCGATTGGTCCGACCAAGCCTTCACCGCCGTGACCCAGACGTTCCATCTGTACCATCCAACGGACGTCACGCTGGTGCACGGAGTCAATCTGGGATTTTTCGAGCAGCCGCTCGTGGCCGAAGCGACCAATTTGCAGGGATACAACGACTTTCGCACCGCGATGGTGGATGCAGGGGCCCAGCTGCTCGACCGCACCGCCGCGATGATTCCGTCCGATGTGAAGACGGTAAGAAAAATCAACGAGATCGGCAGTCCCGCCCAAGTCATTCTCGACAGCGCCCAAACGGTCTTGGCCGATCTCGTCGTTGTCGGCGCGCGCGGCCGCAGCCGCGTCGCTGAAGCCGTGCTTGGCAGCGTGTCCCATCGTGTGTTGTCGCATACCTCCCGCCCGACGTTGATTGTGAAAGGGGGTGCGCACCCGATCCAGCATGTACTGGTCGCTGTGGAAGGCCGTGACGATGCGGATCGGATTCTCCAATGGCTGACGCGGCAGCGGTTCGCTACTCCCGTCGAGCTGTGTGTGCTCAACGTCGTGGTGCCCATCGGATTGGACAGCCCCTACGATGCGTTGGGCGCAAGGGCCTGGTGGGAAGGCGCGGAGAGCTACGCAGAGGAATTCGTCAAAGAAACCGCAGCGAAGCTCTTGGATTCACAATATACGGTCAGCACCAAGGTGGCCGTGGGCAATCCGGCCGCGGTGGTTGAAGAGCACGCCGAAACTGCAGACCTTGTGGTCGTCGCCTCGCACGGACGCAAAGGGTTCGACCGCTTCCTCCTGGGGAGTGTGTCCCACGCCATTGTCCATCACGTGTCCTGTCCGATCCTCGTCGTCAGGTGAAAGGGATGTGATCATGAAAACACTGCTGGCCGTCGTTCTCGTCCTCGTCTTTGTCACCGCGCCTTGGGTATCCGCCCAAGTCCAGCGGGGCAATCCCAAGGCCGGAGAGGACGTGTATCGGCAGCAATGTCTCCGTTGTCACGGAGCCAACCTGGATGGAAACGGCCCGGACAGCCGGGATTTGATCGTGAGGCCTGCCGATCTCCGATCCGCGATCATCCGGTCCAAGACTGACTGGGAATTGCTCGTGGCGATTTCGAACGGGGTCCTATTCAGCCCCATGCACAGCTTTCGCGGCAAGCTGACGGATGACCAGATGCTGGATGTGCTGTCTTATATCCGATTCATCTCGCCGCCCGATGTCGTCAGTTAGAGGAATGGTGACCACGCCTTCGTCATGTCGCCACCACAGAACCGTTCCGTTGTCGAGTCGCTGAAGCCGTTCTTCCATCCTCGGTCCGTCGCAATCGTCGGCGTATCCCGCCAGGAAGGCGGCATCGGACGCCGGGTGCTTGAGTCTCTACAGAGCGGAGGGTTCACCGGGCCCATCATTCCCGTCAACCCACATGCAACCGAGATTGCGGGCCTACCGACGTTTCCTTCGCTGACGGCAATTCTCACCCCTGTCGATCTCGCCATCGTTGCCGTACCTGCCAACGCGGTACTTGCGGTCATCGACGACTGCGCCGCCAAACACGTCCCGGCTGTGATCCTCATCACCGCAGGTTTTGCCGAAACAGACGGTGCGGGGGTCTCGCTCGAACAGCACCTGCGCGAAAAAATCCGCCAACAGGGAATCCGCTTGATTGGACCGAATTGCTTCGGACTGATGAATCTCGATTCTTCCGCACGCCTCAATGCCACCTACACGCCGATCATTCCACCGGTCGGTCGTGTGGCTCTCGCTTCCGAAAGCGGCGGACTCGGACTGGCCGTGGTCACAGCAGCCCAGCGGTTGAATCTAGGGGTCTCCAGCTTCGTCAGCGTCGGCAACCACGCCGACGTCACGGTGAACGATCTTCTGGAGTACTGGGAACAGGACCAGGCGACAGATGTGATTCTCCTCTATCTTGAAACCATCGTCGATCCTCACCGGTTCAGATTGATTGCCGAGCGGGTGGGAAGAAAGAAACCCGTCGTCGTCATGAAAGCGGGTCGGACACAGGTTGGACAATCAGCGGCCGGATCTCACACAGCGGCACTGGCCACGAACGAAACGGCGGTTGCCGCATTGTTCACACAGTGCGGCGTCATCCGTGCGAAAACCCTCGAAGAATTTCTCGCGCTCGCCACTGGCGTATCCAATCAACGGCTCCCTTCTGGTCGCCGAATCGGCATCTTGACCAATTCCGGCGGGCCAGGCGTCCTCTGCGCCGACAGTTGCGCAGCGGAAGGGCTCATGGTGCCCGAATTGTCCAAGGAGACACAATCCGCGCTCGCCGTCTTTCTTCCTCCCACAGCGGCACTGAAGAATCCTGTCGATGTAATCGGTTTTGCAAGCGAGGACCAGCATGCCCGGGCCGTTGCCACCATGCTCACGGCGGACGAGATCGACGCCCTCATCATTGTTCACGTCTCGGTCCGGGCGGAGGACAATCCTCCCGTGGCGGCGGGAATCCTTCGGGGGATCCAAGCAGTTCGCCGGACGATCGGAAAGAACAAGCCCGTTTATATTTGTTGGATGGCGGAAGGTGACTTGGACAGGCCATTCACCGTCGATGGAGAAACCATTCCCACCTACCCGCATCCGGAAATTCCTGCCGGCGTCATCAGCCGTGCCCTGGCCTATGACACCTGGCGGCAGCAGGCACTCGGACAGGCGCCACATGACTCCGACATTGACCTATCAATGGTCAAGTCGATTTGCACAAAGGCTGTATCGGAACGCGGATCTGGCTGGCTTACGGCGGAAGAAACCCAAGCCATCCTCGGCGCAATGAATCTGCCTCTTGTGCAAGGAACCGTGGCCACCAGCGCCGAGGAGGCGGCCAAACTGGCGCAGAAGATCGGATACCCAGTTGCCGTGAAACTGGCATCTCTTGAGATTACGCACAAGACCGAGATGGGTGGAGTGCATCTGAACCTGGCCGATGAGCAAGCTGTCCGCAATTCGTTCGAGGCGATTCGGACCAGGCTCGCGCAGGTAAACAAATTGGAGTCGATGGAAGGTGTGCTCGTTCAGCCAATGCTGTCAGGCGGGGTGGAGGTAATGGTCGGCATGAGCCGTGACCCACTCTTTGGCCCCTTGATCGCGTTCGGCCTCGGAGGAATTCACGTCGAGATTTTCGGCGACGTTCAGTTCTGTGTGGCACCGCTCACCGACAGGGACGCAACCGAGATGGTGCGGACGATCAAGGGCTACCGGTTATTGACCGGCTATCGCGGCCAGCCGGCAGTCGATTCAAAGGCGATTGAAGATGTCCTCTTGCGCATCTCCCACCTCGTCGAGACGATCCCTGAAATCAGTGAACTCGATCTGAATCCGATCTTCGCGTTACCTGAGGGCCAAGGCTGCAAGATCGTGGATGCGAGGATACGCATCGAACTACCGCAACGCACCGGGTAAGGACACGTTTTCCCCCTGCAAACCCGACACGCACTCTCCGTCCAATCAAACTATCGTAACGTCAGGAGCCAGGCGCGGATGTCGGCCATCTGCTGGCTGGTGATGACCCCGTTGAGCGGCGGCATCGCGTGCTGGCCTTCATAGACAACTGTCCAAAATGTCTTCTCTTTCGACAGCACGGGATTGCCTGCCAGCCGAGGACCAATGCCGCCGGTCGCACCGGGACCATGGCAGACGATGCAGCTCGCCTGGTACAGTTTCTCGCCACGGTTGCTGTCCCCAGTAGAAGGCTTTGGCATGACGTCACCGGCGTGGTTCTTCCCCGACGATGGCACGCCGGCATCACCGGCCCAACCGAGGGAGCCTTTCAGAACTGGGGAAACTCCTATAAGGGCTGCCAACAGAGCAATATGAAGTTGCATCTCCACTCCGATCAGTCTTTTTCCGGGTTGGGATCTTTTCTGATGAACGCCAAATAAAATAGCGTGTCGGCAAGGTCCTGATTGGTCATCGTCCTATCGGGAAACATGCCGGTGCCGGGATGGCCTTCCCGGATGGCGCGGGCCCGTTCCTTGTTCGTCTTCAGACGGAGCACATCGGGATTGCGTAGGTCGGTGGGGGGAGGATTCAGCCGCGAGATGAGCGCGGCGATGTCCTCTTTCAGTGGTGGCAATCGATCGAGATAGCCGTCCATTCCATGGCAGTAGTGGCAGGCCCCTTTGCCGTGGAAGATATTCCGGCCTCGTTCAACATTCGCCTTGAGCTTCACACCCGGTTGTGAAACGGACGACTCGGCCCTGGCATTCCCGTCTGATCCTATCGGTAACAGCATTCCCAGCCAGCCCACGAGTAGACCGCCGAAAACTGGTAACCAGCTTGTTTTGTTCATATGGTCTGTTCGGTCTATTTTGTCTATCTCGTCTATCCGGTCTGTCTCGTCGAATTAGTAGACCAGTCTGTGTGGGTCACCAGATAGACCAGACAGACCAGAAAGACCGCTCCTATCTAACCCATCAGTGCCCGCTGCAACAGACGTTGTAGCGAGCTTCCGGAATAGTCTCCATGTTTCGAAAGACCTGTTCCCGCTCCGCCACGCTGGCTACATTATCAATGGAGGGATAGAGTACCCGCTCTTCTTTCATGTTGTGCGATCCCAGTATGCTCATCAACCATTGCTCTTCCTGATCGGTCTCCGGATTATCAGCCGCGACTTTTTCGTGGATGGACTCCAACAGTTGCCCGATCTGGCGATGCTCATTCCGCATCACCATCGTCGGCCCGCCTTCGGAGATGCCGGTCTTTGCCTCCCACAGAGTGAACAGCAGATCTTCCTCCCACACGATGTGCCGTTGGAGACCAACCTTGAACTCCTGGAACGCTGCCTTGGCCTTGGCAAAGTCGGACCGTTTCAATCGTTGAAACGTCTTGAACAACTCATCCAAGCGGTCGTGATCCTTTTCATAATACGCAGTGATCGTGCTCTGTTCTGTCATCGTGTACTCCCATCAGTTTTCAGCCCCCCGACTTTGCACGCGGGATGACAAGCCCCCCCACACTGTTATCAGCCTAGTGGGGATTATCAAACATCGGCAAGATCTGCTTCAAGTCCTTGACGAGCGTCGCACACGAATTCCTTCGGCGTCTCGCGATGCGTTCCGGTCTGATCGTTGATGGCATCGGAGGCTATGCAGGATAGAGCATCTCGCCGTGTAGTGCTATAGTCACCTCACCAAACCACGAGCGCGCGCCATGGGACAACATTACCTCCGCATGCTGTTTTCTCCCAAGTCGGTAGCCGTCATCGGTGCCAGCGACCGCCCCAACGCAGTAGGCGAGGTTGTCTTCCGCAACATGCTGGAGAGCGGATATCAAGGCTCACTCTATGCGGTCAACCCGGCGCATCAGGAAGTGCAGGGCCAGCGCGCCTATCCCTCGATAGAAGACATCGAAACCCCGATCGAGTTGGCCGTCATATGCACCGAGGCTGAGACCGTGCCGGATATCATCGAGGCCTGCGGCAAACACGGTGTGCGCGCCGCGGTGGTGCTGTCCGCGGGTTTCACCGAGGCAAGCGGCCGTGGCGCCGCCCTCGAACGCGCAATGCTATCCCATGCCAAGAATCATGGTGTGCGCATCATTGGACCCAATTGCTTGGGCATAATCCGCACAGGAATCGGGCTCAACGCCACCTTTTTCAAAGGCGGCATCAAGCCGGGAAACCTCGCATTGGTCTCTCAGTCGGGAGCCTTGTGCACGGCCATCCTAGACTGGGCACCGGCCAACGACATCGGCTTTTCCAGTGTGGTGTCGATGGGCGCCGCATCTGACGTGGACTTTGGTGAGATTCTCGATTACCTCGCATCCGACGCGCAGACCGG
>JAYWIP010000257.1:0-4765 GCA_039794465.1 Nitrospira sp. | reverse complement strand
TGCCACGAAAACCTTGATCGATCGGTACAGCGTGTATTCCATCAGGCAAGTCATCAATCTCCTGCGAACCGGACAAACGCTGGATGCGGCCATGCGCAACAAACTGTCCGTCCCCTACGAGCAATTCCAGCGAGAATGGGCACAGAGCGGAGCCGCTTCGGCCGGGGAAGGTTAGGACGGCCGAGCGGTTTCTCCTACACGGTTCCGTTCCGCAGTTCTCCTTCTCAACTCCTTCATCCCTTTATCGTGTGACACCCTCGTATCACTCGTATCAGTAGCAGCGGACTCCATACCTGGCTCCCCCGAGCCATGGAGGATCAGAATTTGGTAACATGGCCGGATGAGCTCTACCATGAATCGTCACAACTGGATCGGATCGATCTTCCTCGTCTTGTTTGTCCTCTTAGTGGGTGTCGGCCTGGCCGCCTGGAAATATGACTCCATCCAAGACGAACAGGCGGCGTCGGCAACTCAGCCCGAGCCGATGGAGTCCGTCACGGTCGCCGTCGCGCGAACCATTGACCATCGCCCGACCACCACGTCGATCGGTACGGTCCTCGCATTACGTTCGGTGACGCTGAAGAACGAGCTGGCTGGAACAGTCCGTGACGTCCGGCTCGTCCCCGGGCAGATTGTGGAAGCCGGCACCTTATTGGTCGCCCTCGACGTCTCCGTCGAAGAAGCGGAACTCAAGGCACAAGAAGCCCAAGCAGCCCTGGCCAAGACGGTCCTTGATCGCCGACAGGGCCTCCGCGAGGAACTCGCCACGACACAGGAAGAAGTGGATCGTGCGCGCGCTGACTTGGATGTGGCACAGGCCCAGATGGCTCGCACCAAGGCTGTCATCGCGAAAAAGACGATCCGCGCCCCATTCCGAGCGAGGGTGGGCATCGCAGATGTCCATCCCGGCCAATACCTGGATGAGGGCACACTCCTGACCACGCTGCAAGGCCTCGGCGATGCGGTGCACGTGGACTTCTCCGTCCCCCAACAGGTCGCGGCGAGTTTGCGGGTCGGAGAATCGGTTGAGGTCTTCGCGGCCGGTAATTCCCCTGTTGTCATGGCTAAGCTCGTGGCCCTCGACGCACGCGTCGACCCGACGACTCGGAACGCCATGGTGCGTGCCAGGATCGAGGGCACCCGTCACGCACCGGCGCCAGGATCCTCCGTACGCGTCCGCATTCCCGTTGGCTCCATGCATAAGGCCGTGGCCATACCGGTTAGTGCCTTACGCAAAGGGCCTGGAGGGGACCAGGTGTTTGTGGTCGCACCGGACAAAGATGGCCGCACCAGAGTGCGTGCCCGCCAGGTTGAAAGCGGGGCCATGTTCGGCGACGAAATCGTCATCCAGTCTGGACTGACAGCCGGGGAACGAATCGCCGCGCTGGGCTCCTTTAAGCTTCGCGACGGCATCCTCGTCGCCGTCGCAGAGACGATTGAACAGACACCGACGGACCATCCCGCGGTCGGAAGGCCGTAACCAGATCACCATGTCCCCCGACACGCCTCACACCTCGTTTACGGATCTGTTCATCAAGCATCCCGTGTTGGCGATCGTCGTCAACCTCGTCATCCTGCTCGCCGGTTGGCGGGCCCTGACGTCCCTGCCGGTGCAACAGTATCCCAAGCTCGAGAACTCGCTGGTCGTCATCACCACGGTGTATTACGGCGCCAGCGCCGAGACCATTCGTGGATTTATCAGTACGCCGATCGAACGGGTGGTCTCCGCCATCAGCGGCGTCGATTACGTGGAATCGACCAGCAGGGCCGGTGTCAGCACCGTGACCGTTCACCTGAAGCTCAACCACAACAGCACGGCGGCCCTGGCGGAAGTCACAGCCCGACTTCAACAGGTACGGTCGGAGCTGCCGCCGGAAGCCGAACCCTCCGCGATCGACATTCAGCGGGCAGACCGGCCCTACGCCTCGTTCTACCTGAGTTTCAGTTCGACGGAACGGACGGTGCCGGCCGTCACCGATTGGCTGCTGCGCACGTTACAGCCCCGGCTCTCGACCCTGTCCGGTGTCCAACGGGTCACCTTCGAAGGGGAACGGCAGATGGCGATGCGGATCTGGATCGACCCCGATCGGCTCGCTTCGCTCAACCTCTCCCCCGGCGACGTCCAGGGTGCGCTCCGGCGGAACAATTACTTGGCAGCGGTCGGCCGTACCAAGGGCAATCTTGTCCAGGTCAACCTGCTCGCCAACACGGATCTGCGCTCGACCGTCGAATTCGAAGAGCTGATCGTCGCCGACCGGGGCGGCGCCATCGTGAGACTCAAGGACGTCGCGCGGATCGAGCGGGACGCCGAAGAAGCGAACATGATCGCCAAGTACGATGCGACAGAAGGCGTCTACCTCGGCATCTGGGCGGTGCCCGGGGTCAACGAAATCGACGTGGGCCACCGGCTGCGCGACGAGATCGAACGAATCCGGCCGACCCTGCCGGGCGATATCGACATGAAGCTCGTCTGGGACAGCACGATGTTCATCCGGAACGCGCTGACGGAAATCACCAAGACGTTGGCGGAAACGATTCTGATCGTCGCGTTGGTGGTCTTCCTGTTCATGGGATCGGTCCGCACGGCCCTCGTCCCGCTTGTCGCCATCCCGGTCTCGCTGATCGGCGCAGCCCTCCTCATGGCCGCGTTCGGCTTCAGCCTCAATCTGCTGACGCTCCTGGCCATCGTGCTGTCGGTCGGGCTGGTCGTGGACGACGCCATCGTGGTGGTTGAAAACGTGGAGCGGCATGTGCGGCTGGGGAAATCCCGCATCGAGGCGGCACAGGCCGCCGCCCGTGAGTTGCTGGGCCCGATCATCGCCATGACCATCACCCTCGCCACCGTCTACGCTCCCATCGGCTTCCAAGGCGGACTCACCGGATCCTTGTTCCTGGAATTTGCCATCACGCTGGCCGTCGCCGTGGTCTTGTCCGGAATCGTGGCGATCACTCTCTCGCCGGTGATGAGTTCACGATTCGTGCACCCACAGGGGAAAGAAGGTCGGTTGACCGCATTCGTCAATCGACGGTTCGAGGAGGCACGTGGGCTCTATGCCCAGCTGCTCAACGGCGCACTCACGATGCGGTGGGGATTCGTGGTGGCCGCTCTCCTCATTACGGTCGCCGCCTGGCCGCTCTATCACTTCTCGCGCCTGGAACTGGCGCCGGTGGAGGATCAGAACCACATCAGCCTGTTCTTCGAAGCGTCACCGGACTCGACGGTCCACGCCACCAATCGCCAACACTTCCAGATCGTCAACGCAGTTACCGCCATCCCCGAAACCGATTACACCTGGTCGCTCACGACCGCATGGGGCGGTTTCGGTGGGATCGTCGCGAAGGATTGGCATGACCGCGCGCGCTCGACCGAGGACATGTATGACGACGTCTTCGGCGCGGTATCGCAGGTGCCGGGACTCCGGGTGTTCCCGCGCCTGGACCCTCCGTTGCCGACTCCGGGCCAGTACGATGTGGAGCTGATCCTCCAGAGCGAGGCGCCGGCTGAACAGATGCTCGATACGGTTGGGGCGGTGCTGGGTGCCGGCTGGCAGAGCGGTAAATTCTTATACGTCGACACCGATCTGAAGATCGACCTGCCGCAGGCCCGTGTCGTGCTGGATCGTGAACGCCTCGCTGATTTGGGATTCGATCTGGCCGGCGTCGGCCGCGAACTCGGCACGCTGCTCGGCGGGGCGTACGTGAACCGGTTTAACTACTTCGACCGCAGCTACAAGGTCATCCCGCAACTGGGTGACCGGGATCGCGCCACGGTCGATCCCCTGCTCGACCTCAAGATCAAGACACAGGGCGGGCAGTTGGTTCCGGTCTCGACCTTCACCCACATCGAAACGAGCACCGCGCCACGTTCCTTGAACCGCTTCCAGCAGCGCAACGCCGTCCGCATCTTCGGCGGCCTCAAACCGGGCGTGACGAAGGAAGACGGTTTGCGCGTGCTTGAAGCCGCCGCGGCGTCCGCCGGACCTCGCATGGTCCTCGACTATGCCGGCGAATCGCGGCAACTGCGCCAGGAAGGCTCGGCGCTGACCGTCACGCTCGGCTTCGCCGTCGTCCTCATCTATCTGGTGCTGGCCGCCCAGTTCAAGAGCTTCCGCGACCCGTTAATCGTCCTGCTCGGCTCGGTGCCCTTGGCCGTCTCCGGCGCGCTGGTCGTCAGCTTTCTCGACCTGACCACGATCAATATCTATTCCCAGGTCGGCCTCATCACGCTCGTCGGGCTGATCGCCAAGAACGGCATTCTCATCGTCGAATTCGCGAATCAATTGCAAGCACGCGGGCATTCGCGGCTGGCGGCGGTGCATGAGGCGGCATTGACCCGGCTGCGGCCGGTGCTGATGACCTCGGCGGCTACCGTCTTCGGCCATCTGCCGCTGGTCCTGGCGACAGGGCCGGGAGCGGCCGCCCGCAACAGCATCGGGATGATGCTGGTCACCGGCATGACGGTCGGCACCCTTTTCACTCTGTTTGTCGTCCCTGTGTTTTACTCACTGATCGCTGCACAACATCCAACGGACCAGCCGAGCGTGATGCCGGAAGAGGTCCTGGACAAGGAATTGGTGACGGTCTAGACGGCATTAGTCATGGACACGTCGTTCTGCCTCGGCTCTTCTGACCACCAGCACCCCGTCTCGAATCGTGACCAGCACAGCGCTCACGCGCGGATCGGCCGCGACCGTGCGATTGAGTTCCTGAATCGCGGCGGTGGAGGCATCCGGAGGCGGTTGTTTCAGCACGTCGCCGCTCCAGA
>JAYWIP010000256.1:0-3053 GCA_039794465.1 Nitrospira sp. | reverse complement strand
CCTCATGCCGGGGCCGCTTCCGCATGCTCGACAGCTTCCATCGAGCCCAATAGTGAGTAAAGATCTGCTACTTATCCCCGACTGCTGTCCCTTGGACCTTGAAAATAAACCCGTCGAGGACGAAAGCCCAGAACCATCTTTCTGAAATCGTCACATCGGTGAGTCTGGTTCCCCCGGCCTTTCGCGCCGCCTCCTTCATGGCATTTTCGAACCGCGTGTTCTGATTGATCGGAATAAACCCGAAAAGCATAATCCCAGTGCTGGTTGCTTCAGTGGGCCCAAGAGATTTCTCGTTCGGCCCGATTGGCGCCGATGGGAACCGTAAATTCGTTGATTGGCACGCCACAGTAGTAAGCAAGAGAAGCAATCCAAGAAGTAGACTGACGGTCCTCATCATATATGCCTCCTAAGACAAAGAGGGAGATTACTTGTTGGTGACGGCAGTTCCCTGGACCTTGAAGACATACCCGTTGAGAACGTATCCCCACCACCAGCGCTCTGAAATCGTGACATCCGTCAAGCGGGAACCGCCCGCTTTTTGCACCGCTTGATTGTAGGCCTTTTCAAACCGTTCGTTTTGATTGATCGGGATCGCTCCGAACAGCAACATCCCCACACTCTGACCTTCGGTCGGACCCAGCGATTTCTCATTAGCTCCGACCGGTGCGGTCGGGATTTTGACCTGCGTCGAATGGCACGCAGCTGTCGTAATGAGCAGCATTGCGCCGAGAAACACACCCATCATTTTCATGTGGACCTCCTTGAGAGTGAGAGAGGCGCGGGGCTATCCGTTCTTCATCTAGTAGATACTGCTTAGCAGGGCAAAGCGTATCATTCCGGCAAGATGCGGGCAAGACAATTTATTTCATCCCTGCGCACAACTTGATGCGCAAACCGTTTTATCGATGAACCGCGGCAGCCGTTTGCCCCACAGTGGAAGTCACAGGAACCTCGTTGCGATAGATTCGTAGCAACGTAAGCTCTTCGTCCTTTTGTTCCTCCACCGGCACCATCGCCAGATCCGTTTCGCACGTCTGTTGCGGTTGGGACTGCACTCGTCGAAGAATCCGGAAGAATTTCCATACCAGCAGCGGCCATCGCACGCTGAGCGAAGCAATCTCCCATGCCCGGCGCGGATAGAAGATGAAGGGGCTTTCACGTGGCAACGTAGGCCGACGCATGGTCCGCACTTTGCGCCGGAACATCCCGGCCTCTAGCGGGTGGATGCCTTCCAGCGCGATGCTGCCGCCCAGACACAACAGCAGGAACATGACCTTGTAAATATCTTGATCCTTCACCGCCGCCCGGCGCAGCACTCGCTCCACATGCTCGTCCGTGTAGTACTGGTTCCAGGCGTTCCGGTACACCCGTTGCCATTCCTCTTTGGACATAAGGGGATGATCCATCGTGACATGTTCCAAGTCATACTTGTTCATGTCCGGTTCAATCCATGCGCCACGCCCGACATGCTTTTGATGATCCTCCGATCCCGGCAGCGGCGTGAGGCAGAAGAATTCGAGACCGTCGAGAGGTAACTCGTTCTTGATGATCTCGATGTCGCGCGCGATGGAGTCCGGCGTGTCGGTGGGAAATCCCAGAATATACCCCGCCACCGTCGTACAGCCGTGGTCCTTCCATGCTTGCAGCATGGTCCTGTACTGCCAAATCTTGTTTTGCCGCTTCTTTGCCCCGGCCAGTGACGTCGGATTGAGGCTTTCGAGACCGATAAAGATGTTCTTGCAGCCGGCTCTGGCGCATTTTTCGATGAACCGCGGGATCTTATAGGCGCCGACATCGACCTGGGCCGTGAACGAGATCACCAGCCCTTCCTCCTCCCGGAGTTGAATGCAGCGGTCTAGAATCGCTTCCCAGTTGCTGTTCCGAGCAAAATCGTCGTCCGTGATGAAAAATCGCCCGACCCCCTGTTGCAAATTGGCTCGGATGATCCGCTCAACATCATCCGCCGAGCGATAGCGGGATGTGCGCCCCTGCACGTTGATAATCGTGCAAAAACTGCACTGGAACGGACACCCTCTTCCCGCATCGAAGCTGGAGAGCCGACGAAACGTGTTCTGGACGACCTGGACAGGTAAAAACGGAGCGGGGGCGCCTTCCATGCTCCGGCCTTCATTCAAGAAATTGTACACCGGTTTGAGTGTCCCGCTGTGGGCATCCCGCAAGACCTCGTCCAAATGGCCCTCCGCCTCTCCGGCGAACAGGCTGATGCCCTTCTCGCCGGCGGCCTGAATGTCCCGCGGCAGCTTGGTCAGCATCGCGAGGCATCCGCTGACGTGAAATCCGCCGATGATGACGGGAATCTCCGCCCGGCGAAACTGTTCCGCCAAATCGACCGCGCGCGGGAACTGATTCGTCTGCACGCCGACAAGGCCGACCATGCCGGAGGCATAGCCTTTCATCCTTCGAATGACGGATGCGACAGGGATAACGGTATTTGTTTCGTCGTAGAGATCGATGGTAATGGGCACGTCGCCGCCCAACACCTTACGCTCTGCGCAGTCGAGCGCGAGGCCGTTCAGAACCGCGAGCGTATTCGACGGAATGGCGGAGCGAATCCATTGGATGACGTACCCGTCATCGTCGTAATGCGACGGCTTGATGAGAACGAGGAGAAAGCCTTTGGGTGATCCCATAAGAGATCTGGGGGGCAACGTACCGGGTTCAGGTTAAGAGAAAGCTAGGCCGATTGCGCCGGCATGTCAAGCTAATCGGATCGCCTGGTAACATCGAAGCATTGCGGGTTCGCGTTCTCCCACAGACGCGGCTCTCGCGCTGGCCATCAGCTTATATCTCCGGTATACTGCGCCCTCATATCAATCCTTATCCAAAGGGCATCCGATCCAATGGCCGGCATGCTTTCCGAGGCGACCGACAACAGGACTATCTGCGACGTGCTTGTCGTCGGAGGCGGCCCGGCCGGCTCCGCGATCTCCGCCCTGCTGGCAGAAAAGGGATGGACCGTCCATGTGCTGGAAAAAGACCGGCATCCCCGTTTTCATATCGGCGAATCGCTGTTGCCTCACTCGCTGCCGATT
>JAYWIP010000255.1:0-21767 GCA_039794465.1 Nitrospira sp. | reverse complement strand
TCCCGTTCGACTTTCACATCCGGGTTCAATTTGCTGACATATCTCTTCAGTTTGGTAAATATCTCCTCGGGGGTTTGACTCGGCACAAGGCGCATGCTGATCTTCAGCTCACCCTGGCTGGGTACCACAGTCTTGACCCCGGGACCATGGTAGCCGCCCGTCAGACCATGAATTTCCAATGTCGGTGCAGCCCAAATGCGCCGCATCACTTCAATAGGATCGTTGGTGCGAATGGATTGAAACCCATAGGCATTCTTGAAACGGCCTACGTGAAATCCTGATCTGAGAAAACTCCTGACCTCGGCCTTGGTCGGCTCAATGACCTCATCGTAAAATCCGGGGACCTTGACCCTGCCGGTCCTGGCGTCCAGACACGCATTCGCGATCTCCATCAACTCGGCTAGTGGATTGCGCGCCGCCCCACCGGTAAGCCCGGAATGCGCGTCCTTCATTCCCGTACGGAGCGTCAACCGTGCGCCGAGCAAGCCTCGCAATCCGTAGGGAACAGCTGGACGGCCCTTTGCGATCCAGATGGTATCCGACACCACGACGGAGTCCGGATGAGGAATCGCCGTCCGGTCTTTGAGGCCGGCGGCAAAGTGGGGGCTTCCAATCTCCTCTTCCAACTCCCACACGAACCGGATGTTGATCGGCAATCCCTGCTCAACCGCAAACCGGGCACCGAATAACGCCGCCAGCGCCGGCCCTTTGTCGTCGGTAGCGCCACGGCCATGATAGATCCCGTTCTCATTTCTGAATGCAAACGGCTCTTGTTTCCATTCCGGTTCCTGAGCCGGCTGGACATCCATATGGTTATAGACCGTGACGGTTGGATATCGCGCTCCGACCATCCAGCCACCGGAAATGATGGGGTAGCCGTCGGTCTCGACGATTCGAGCTTCAGCACCCAGTTCGGCCAGGCAATGGACGGCGAGATCGGCCATGCGCCGCATATCGCGCACATGAGAGGGGTCCATGCTGATCGACGGTACCTCCACCATCTGCGCCAACATGTTCTCGAACTGTGGCCGCGCCTCATTGACGAATGTTTGTATGTGCTGTTGATCGACCATCTCTGATGTCCTCCTCGGTGAGGCGGGAATTATAGCCGGCAGAGGGGTCAAGAAAACACCGTAACGACGATGTGTGCCTGACAATGCTACAATGGATGCATCGTTCGAACCTCACAGACTTTCTTCATGCGGCGCACGTTTCGATATTCAGTCGGCTTTCCTCTGGTGGTTGTCTTCTGGACAGTGCTGCCCTGTTTGTTATGGGCTGAGCAACCCACCAGCATCCAACAGATCCTCGAAGACCCCCGGATGTACCATTTACGGCGGGTGACCTTGCACGGCACCGTTCGCGATGTGACTCCGCTCGATCCCTACAAGCTGCCCAATGAAACAGTGTGTTACGGCGCGTACTTGTTCCGTTTAGAGGAGGAGGCGGCGACAATCCCGGTTGCCGTGCTGGGACTCTGCGGAAAACCGACGGTACGAGACCCGGACGTCGAAGACGGAGATCGCGTGGAGGTCAGTGCTACCATCCAGGCACCCAGTCACGGCGGTTACTATCTCAGCTTCCGCGGCTTAAAGGTGGTCACAGAACAAGAAGGGGTAGTCCAGGCCGTTGCCGATCGGATTCTCCCCATTGTGGAATGACACCAACAAGGAATCGGCAGACACGCGACCGATCACGGTGAATCGAAGGTCAGCAGTAGACCGACCAAGAACAGATGTTGTCCCGCGGCAAGCCTGGTGACACCGAAACTGCTGTCTCCGTTCTTGAAGAACCCACCTCCTACACCGGTCGATTCGTCGTAGCGATGTTCCATTCGTACCACTGCCCTCGTCCATTGAGAGGGGAATTGGTACTCAACCGTGGACGTGACCGCCTTCACGAACTGTTCAGCGCCGGTCCACCGGCCGTTCCGATCCCAATAGAATTCAGGGCGCACCGCGACAGACCAGGGGCCGGCGACGTGCCACTTCACGACCAAATTACCGCCCATCACAAAGGTGCGGGGGCTGCCGGGCCGATTGGCAATATTCTCTGTGCCGATATCGTACGATGCCGCGATCGTCACCTCGTCGGCTTTCCACTCCAGAATATGATTCCCATAGAGGCGCCAAAACTCTAGCGAGGCATCTGCTTGGTCCGGCCCCCAATAGAGAGTCTGCATCGCGGTCAATCGGGGAGTCAGCGTATAAGACCATTTCCCACCATAGGAAGGCTGTGCAACCGTGTAAGCAAGATGGTAGTAGCGATTGATGACAAACCCCGTCACCGTCAAGCGGTCGTTCACCGGATAGGCAGCGTTCGCTCCAAACATCATGTACGGCGTGTTATCGGCAATCCAGGAACGCGTATAATTCGCGTTGTCCTTGGCATAGAGCGATTCGTACCCCATCAGGCTGTTGAACAAACCCGCCGTAACCGTCAAACCGTTGCCCACCGGTGCCAGGTAGGAGGCATTGGCACGATGGAGATGTCTGAGCACATCCGCTCCGTCGACTTTCTTTTCTCCCGGGAGGAACGCAAAATCCACGGAGTCATAGCCGCCCTGCACGCCCAGCTCCATCCCCCAGCGAGATGACTCCGTCGCATCCTTCCGGACATAGGCCAACACCATGTTAGGAGCCGGTTGATTGTGACGGGACGCCGTGGTGCGACTGCGCCAGAGATCATTGTCAGGAAAATTAAAATTCGCGGCATAACCGACATCCAGATACGCTCCGTAGTGCCAGTCGCTCGGGGCCTCATGCCTGGGACCGGATGAAGCAGGGACCCTGGTACTGTTCTCTTCAGGTCCTTGACGTAAGTCCTCAGCCTCTACGACAGGCACTGTCGAGAGGAGTCTCCAGGCGATCAGCAAGCAGCCGATGGGTCTGCTCCATCCGTGGCCAAAATGGACTGCCCTCACAAAGATCAGGGATGAATGTTTAACGCCAAATCGCATCCCAGGCTCTTTCTTAACGCAGGTGTGAATTCCCAAACCCTTCTCACAGACTATACGTTGTCAGGTATCAAAACGGGATAAAAACCGACGGCGTGCGTGGCAGTCCGGAGTGAAAGTGTGAGTCAGGCTATTCTGTCCGGAGCCGATATCCGACTCCTAGTTCCGTCACAAAGTAGCGGGGATGGGCGGGAGTCCTCTCCAGTTTGTTCCGTAGTTGACGCATGTAGACCCGCAGATAATGTTCTTCCTCCACATGGAGCGGGCCCCACACTTCCTTCAACAACTGGCGGTGCGTCAACACTTTCCCCGCATAACGGATCAACGTAGTGAGCAGCTTGTATTCAATCGGGGTGAGATGCACTTCCTTCCCTTCAACAAATACCTGCCGTCGCCCCAGATCCACGTTGAGATCACCGAGCACGAACACCGAGTCGCCGGCATCACCGGTTCGAGCCGCATGACGAAGTGCGGTTCGTATCCGCGCCAGGAGTTCGCTCACTCCGAACGGCTTGGTGATATAGTCGTCGGCGCCGAGGTCAAGCGCCGCCACTTTGGCCTGTTCCTGGTCACGCGCAGACAGGACAAGGATGGGCGTGGCGGTCCACTCCCGCACCTGGCGGATGATCTCACTACCGTCGAGATCGGGAAGGCCGAGATCCAGGAGAATGAGATCGGGGTTCCACGCTTTGGCCTGAGCGAGACCGTCGTGTCCCGTCGCAGCCTCGTGAAGACGAAACCCGTGAGCAGGCAACGTCGCCCTGAGAAATCGCCTGATTTCAGGCTCGTCTTCGATCAAGAGAATAGTCGCTCCCTGTGACATACGCGTTTCCGGATTGGGCTACCAATCTTCGCATGGAGCCAATTGGCTCACCGCATCTACGCTTGTTCTCCGTCAACAGCGGGCTGCTGGTCTGGTAACGGAATCGAGAACCGGATGAGTGCACCACCTCCTGGCCGATTCTCAGCCCAAATACGCCCGCCGTGCGCTTCA
The DNA here is from genome assembly GCA_039794465.1 of Nitrospira sp. Classification (GTDB taxonomy): domain Bacteria; phylum Nitrospirota; class Nitrospiria; order Nitrospirales; family Nitrospiraceae; genus Nitrospira_D. The sequence continues at coordinate 17,817 of JAYWIP010000255.1, read as the reverse complement.
ACGATACCGCGACAAATCGTCAGCCCCAACCCGACTCCTCCCTCCCGGACAAACTTGCCCCGATAAAACTTATCGAAGATGCGGGATTCGTCTCCAACAGGAATGCCCGGCCCTCGATCCGCGACTTCGACGATCACGTCACGATCGCTCGCCGATGCAGACAGATCAATCGGGCTTCCCTTGGGCGCATACTTCACGGCATTCTCCACTAGATTGATGGCCACTTGTTCCAGGAGCACCCCATCAACAAGCACCAATGGGAGATCGGCTGGAAGCAAGGTATTGACGGGATGATCGCGCAGCCGCCCCTCCAGCCTGGCCAAAGCCGCCCCAATAATCTCATCAATAGGATGCCACTGTTTGCTGAGCTGTACGGCTCCCGCTTCAAGCCGCATCATATCAAGCAGGTTCTTGAGCAATCGGTCGAGTCGATCAGCCTCGCGATAGATCGAGCGAGCGAGGTCCTGACGATCCGCGGCCGTAAGCTCTTCTTGCGCTTCCACCAGGCTGCTGGCCGCACCGGTGATCGAAGCGAGCGGCGTTCGCAAGTCGTGAGAAACTGAACTGAGAATGGCATTCCGCATGCGCTCTGTTTCTGCCCTCACGTGCGCCTGCTGGGCTTCGTCGGACAAACGAGTCCTTTCGAGGGCCAATGCCACCTGACTCACGAGAGATTCCAGCAAATGCAGCTGCTCCGGATCCAGCAGAAGCGTTGCGTCCTTCGGGCGAAGAGCGATGACTCCGATCGGTCCGGTTGAACACACCAACGGAAGATACAACGCACTGGCACCAGGAAGTGTATCGGTTCCGAGACCGGCTCGCTCGTTGTGGTCGTACACCCATTGGGCCACACCCGCCTCCTTGGGCTCCAACTCAAAAACGAGAAGTTCCCCGCGTTGCAGTTGGACGCGTTTGTCGGCAGCCGCAAGAAATATGGCAACCTGCGCGTCAAACACATCCCGCAGATGCTTGGCTGCGAGTTCTGCCAACATCCCCGTTCCTCGATGGGTGGCGAGATCGCGGCTCATCGTGTACAACACGCCGGTGCGCCGTTCCCGATAACGTGCCAGTTCTGCCTGCTGGTTGAGACGCACGGCGAGATTACTGATGACCAGAGCCACCACCAGCATGACACCGAAGGTCAACAGGTATTGAATGTCGGAGACGGCAAAGGAGAAGTAGGGAGGCACGAAGAAGAAGTCGAATGCCGCCACGCTCAAGATTGAAGCCAGTACCGACGGGCCGCGCCCCCAACGAATCGCGATGCCGATCACAGCGATGAGATACATCATAATCAGATTCGCAGCCGCGAAATAGGGGGACATCAGCCAGGCAGCCGACGTCGCACACAGCACCCCGAGTACGGCGTAGCGGTAATCCCGGACATCGCTGGATCTTCGGAGACTGCGGCGTACGAGTGGCGTACTTTCACCCGCTTCTCCCGTAATCACATAGATATCGATATCACCGCTCCGATGGACCAGCTCAGACACCACGGATCCGAAGATCCACTCCTTCCAGACCGGTCGTATCGGTTTTCCGACGATGATCTTGGTGGCATTGCGGCTTCTGGCATAACTCAAGATCTCTTGTGCGACGTTCTCTCCGGTGAGGGTAACGGTCTCGGCCCCCAGCTGCTCCGCCAGCCGCAGGGTTTGCACGAGTCGATCCCGTTCAGTCTGTGGCAAGCGAAGATGCCGGGGAATCTGCACATAGACCACGACCCACTTGGCATGAAGGTCGGCTGCCATCTGGCGGGCGGCTCTGATCAAACGCGGGCCGCGCGGCTTCGTGTTCACACAGACCATGATGGTCTCCGCGGCTGGCCACGTTTGCACCACCGCATGGTCGCGTCGGTACACCTCCATCTGCTGATCGACCCGCTCGGCCGTGCGGCGGAGGGCGAGTTCCCGAAGCGCGATCAGATTGCCTTTGGCAAAGAAATTGTGAATCGCGTGCTGGATCTGCTCCGGGACATAGACCTTGCCGTCTTTGAGCCGTTGAAGCAGGTCATCCGGGGGAAGGTCGATCAACTCCACGTCATCCGCCCGTTCGAGCACCGAATCCGGGACGGTCTCCCGCACGCGCACCCCCGTAATCTGCGCGACCACATCGTTCAGACTTTCCAGATGCTGCACATTCACGGTGGTATAGACCGTGATGCCGGCCTTCAATAACTCCTGCACATCCTGCCACCGCTTGGCGTGACGCATCCCCGGCGCATTGGTGTGCGCGAGCTCATCGATGAGGACAACAGCGGGGCGGCGAGCGAGCGCCGCGTCAAGGTCGAATTCCTGCAGTACGGTGCCGCGATGGTCGATGGCCCGGCGCGGGATAACCTCGAGTCCGTTGATCAGCGCCTCCGTCTCCACCCGACCATGCGTCTCGACGACCCCGATGACGACATCGATGCCCTCACGTCGCTGCTCGTGCGCCGCCTCCAACATGGCGTAGGTTTTCCCTACACCGGGATTGGCGCCGAAAAAAACCTTGAATTTTCCTTGGTGCTGCCGAGCTTCCTCGTCCTGAACACGCTGAAGCAGCGCATCGGGATCTGGCCGTTGTCGGTTCATGGGAGCAGTTCCCCGTGCAACGTTGTGCGCACAGTTGAAGACGCCTTCGCGAACGGCGCTTGAATTCTAGGGGAGGCCCGGAGGAGCGTCAACGGCACGATTGATCATACAAGGGCTGAGCGTGCTTCAACTAACGCCTCTCGTCCAGGGCGAGATTCAGTAGAAGAACATTGACTCGCGGTTCTCCAAGAACGCCGAGCTGGCGGACCTGTGTGTGTTGCGCTAAGAGATCGCGCACAACCGATTCCTCGATCCCTCGAGCACGAGCCACTCGCTTCACTTGGTACAGAGCTGCAGCAGGGCTGATGTGAGGATCGAGCCCGCTCCCAGAAGCGGTCACGAGATCGACTGGTATGGGCGAGTCGTTGCCGGGATCCGCGGCTCGTAAGGCGGTTACCCTCGCGTTGACCGCATCGATCAATGCCGGGTTGGTCGGTCCGAGGTTTGACCCTCCCGATGCAGCGGCGTTGTAAGAAAACGGAGCGGTCGCCGACGGACGGCTCCAGAAATACTCCGGCCTGTCAAAATACTGTCCGATCAACGAGGACCCGATAACCTTGCCTTCACGTACGATCAAACTGCCGTTCGCCTTGTCGGGGAAAAACACTTGGGCCAGGCCGGTGACCGTCAGAGGATAGATGAGGCCGGTCACCACAGTCAGAAGGAGCAGCATGGTCAGGGCTGGTCTTATCTGGTCTTTCATAGCTCTTTCCTATTTCCTCGCGACCTAATCATTATCCAGCCTAAACAAGATGCAATGCCACCAGAATGATATCGATCAGCTTGATGCCGACGAACGGCACCACCACGCCGCCCAATCCGTAGATCAAGAGATGGCGCCGCAGCAATAACCCGGCGCCGATCGGGCGATAGTGAATTCCTCTTAAGGCAAGCGGAATGAGCGCGATGATGATCAGCGCGTTGAAAATGACCGCGGAGAGGACGGCGCTCTGAGGAGTCGCCAGCCGCATCACGTTTAGTGTATTGAGCGCCGGATAGGTCGTGGCGAAGGCCGCGGGAATGATGGCGAAGTACTTGGCCACATCGTTGGCAATACTGAAAGTGGTGAGCGCGCCGCGAGTCATGAGCAATTGCTTGCCGATTTCTACGATTTCGATGAGCTTGGTCGGATTGGAATCCAGATCGACCAGATTCCCGGCCTCCTTGGCTGCTTGTGTTCCCGTATTCATGGCGACCGCGACATCGGCCTGCGCCAGGGCCGGGGCGTCGTTGGTCCCGTCCCCGGTCATGGCCACGAGGCGGCCTTCGGCTTGAAGATCACGGATCAACTTGAGCTTGGCCTCCGGAGTCGCCTGCGCCAGAAAGTCATCGACCCCGGCCTCCGCCGCAACGGCTGCCGCCGTCTGGGGATTGTCGCCGGTGATCATGACCGTTTTGATGCCCATCCGGCGCAGTTCACCAAATCGATCCTTAATCCCTCCCTTGACGATGTCCTGCAGCGTGATCACCCCGAGCACCTTGGCCTTCTCTGCCACAACAAGCGGCGTTCCGCCTTGCCTAGCGATCGTCTCGACATTCAGCCGGACAATCTGAGAAAAGTGTCCCCCCTGCGACGTCACATAGGCATCGATGGCATCCGCCGATCCCTTGCGGATCTGCCGTCCGTGAAGGTTGACCCCGCTCATCCTCGTCTGGGCCGTAAAAGGAATAAATGTGGCGCCCAGCTCATGGATACCTCTGGCACGTAACCCATACTTCTCCTTGGCGAGCACGACGATGCTGCGGCCTTCCGGTGTCTCGTCCGCCAACGACGAAAGTTGGGCGGCGTCGGCCAGCGTCTGCGTGTCTACTCCTTCCGCCGGAAGAAACGCGGTTGCCTGACGATTGCCCAGCGTAATGGTACCGGTCTTATCAAGCAGAAGGACATCCACATCGCCGGCCGCTTCAACAGCCTTTCCCGACATCGCGATGACGTTGGCCTGCACCATGCGGTCCATGCCGGCAATCCCGATGGCCGAGAGAAGCGCCCCGATGGTCGTCGGAATCAGGCACACCAAGAGCGCCACCAACACCGTGACCGTCACCGGCGTCCCTTCCCCCGTGGCCTGCACGCTGTACAGAGAGAAGGGCAACAGGGTTACCGTTGCCAAGAGAAAGATGATGGTGAGCGCAGCAAGAAGAATGGTGAGGGCGATTTCATTCGGCGTTTTCTGGCGTTTGGCTCCTTCCACCATGGCGATCATCCGATCCAGGAAGCTTTCTCCTGGACTGGCCGCGACACGAACGATGAGCCAGTCGGACAGAAGCTTCGTGCCTCCCGTGACGGCACTGCGGTCGCCGCCGCTTTCTCGAATGACGGGCGCACTCTCGCCGGTAATGGCGCTCTCGTTCACTGACGCGACGCCCTCCACGACTTCGCCGTCGGCTGGAATGAAATCTCCCGCCTCGACGAGAACCACATCCCCCTTCTTGAGCTGATTCGCAGACACCACGCTGAACGTATCGCATCGCTGGTACTGACGGTTCCACACGGCGTGATACTCGCTGCTGAGATCAACGGCCCCAAGCTTCTTGGCCGTGATCTCTAGACGTGCGCGCCGGAGCGAATCGGCTTGGGCTTTGCCCCGCCCTTCCGCCATGGCTTCCGCAAAGTTGGCAAACAAGACGGTAAACCAGAGCCAGAGGGCGATGGAGAAAATGAACCAAGTCGGCGCCTCACCTGCTCCAGCCGTTGCCTGCAGCAATAGAAGCGTCGTCAAGACGCTTCCTACCCACACCACGAGCATGACCGGATTCTTGACTTGATGACGAGGATCGAGTTTGACGACGGCGTCTCGCCATGCACGACGAACCAGTGCTGCGTCGTACAGTGACCGGGATTTGTGTGCGGTTGCCGGGATACTCATCGTGTGTGACTCCTTACTATTACCCCCTCATCATCAGCTCCTCGACGATCGGCCCCAAGGCCAGAGCGGGTAGGAACGTGAGCGCTCCGACCATCACCACCACGCCGATCAACAGAACCACGAACAGCGGGGTATGAGTCGGCAAGGTTCCGGGACCGGCCGGCACCAGTTTCTTGCGAGCCAGCGCGCCGGCGAGCGCCAGGATCGGAATAGCCAACCAGAAGCGGGATACCAACATCGCGAGGCCGCCCGTCAGATTGTAGAATGGCGTATTGGCGTTCAGCCCCGCGAACGCGCTGCCGTTGTTGTTGCCCTGCGACGTATAGGCGTAGAGAACCTCGCTGAACCCATGAGGACCGGGGTTCAAGATCGATGATCGACCTATGTCAGTGCTGACGGCGACTGCCGTAAGGCCTAACACGACGATGGGCATGATCAGAATCAGCAACGCGGCCATTTTCATCTCATAGGGCTCGATTTTCTTCCCGAGATATTCAGGCGTCCGTCCCACCATCAGGCCGGCAACAAACACGGCGATGACGGCGAATACGATCATGCCGTACAACCCCGACCCGACTCCGCCGAAGACGACTTCACCGAACTGCATGAGAAGCAGTGGCACGAGTCCGCCCAACGGCATATACGAATCGTGCATCGAGTTCACCGAGCCATTGGACGCAGCAGTCGTCACGGCAGACCACAGGACCGACTGGGTTATGCCGAAGCGCAACTCCTTCCCTTCCATATTTCCCCCGGTCATCCCGGCTTCGACTGCTTGATTGACGCCAATCAGAAGCGGATTGCCGCTTTGTTCCGCCCACAACCCGATGGGAACAAAACAGAGCAAGAGAATGGTCATGGCGGCGAGAATCACCCAGCCTTGGCGGGCATCTCCCACCATGAGACCGAACGTATGGCACAGCGCGGCTGGAATGAGGAGGATCGCCAAGACCTCAAAGAAATTTGACAAGGGTGTCGGGTTCTCAAACGGATGGGCGGAATTGGCGTTGAAAAACCCGCCGCCGTTCGTGCCGAGTTGCTTAATAGCAATCTGGGATGCAGCCGGGCCCACAGCAAGGACCTGTTTAGAAACCATCGCAGGCTCAGTTTTCTGATTCCCTTGTTCATCGAGCACCGGCAGGCCGTTCGTATCGTTCACGGACTTGTCGTCACCGGCAGGCTGCAGCAGAGCCGCCGTCTGATAGGAATTGAAGGTCTGGACGACCCCCTGAGACACCAATAGGAGCGAAAACAGCAGCGCCAGAGGCAGAAGAATATAGAGTGTGCTGCGGACCAGATCACTCCAAAAATTCCCAAGCGTTGTTGAAGTGCTCCGGCTCAAGCCCCGGATCAACGCCACGAGCACAGCCATCCCGGTGGAGGCCGAGACGAAGTTCTGCACGGTCAGGCCGAGTATCTGGGTCAAGTAACTCAGGGTGGTCTCTCCGCCATACCCCTGCCAGTTGGTGTTGGTCACGAAGCTCGCGGCTGTGTTGAAGGCCAGGTCGGGTGCGACCGCACCAAGGTCGGCCGGGTTGAGGGGTAAGAGACTCTGTAGGCGCTGCACGCCGTAGAGGAACATGAACCCGGCTGCATTGAAAAGCAGCATGGCCACCCCATAGGCCTTCCAGTCCATCTCATCGGCTGGTCGAACACCGGAGAGCCGATACATGGCCCGTTCAACGGGACCGAGAAGACGGTCCAAGCCAACGGGCTTGCCTTCATAGACTCTCGCCATGTACCAGCCCAGTGGTCTCACCGCGGCCAACAGCACGCCGAAAAACAGCAGCACCTGTAACCAGGCATTCATCGTCATCAGAACCACTCAGCCTTCAGCAGCGCGACCATCAGATAGATCAACAGACCGCTTGACACAAGTGCGCCGAACACATAGATCATAGTCATTGCCGTCCCCTTACAGCCGCTCCAGTGCCGCGATCAGCCATCGTGAAAGGATGAAAAACCCCACCACCAGCCCAATGTAGACAATGTCCATCGTGAAGGTCCTTCTCTTGCCAAGCAGTCTACCTCCGCTACTGTAAAAATGGTGTCAAAATAGACTGCGGAATTGGGATGAGGGCGAGGCAACTCAGCGGACAAGAAAATCCGATGCAGGCCCTGCCGGATCGACGAGCCCGGATGAATGACTGTATCGAAGGATTACGAGTGGACGGAAAATGGGACCGGCACAAACGTGGAAACGAACACAGCCAGCGCGATCCATCCCACGATCGTCCGGATTCGGCCCAACGGGACATGCGGGTCCATGACCGGCGGATGGCCAAGCCCAAAAAGGCCGGCCATGACGGCCCAGAGAAACCACCCGGGCCAACCGACAAATCCTAAGACAATCAGGATCGGCACAAAGATGAACGCCATCGTCCTCTGGTGGCGCCCCCACAGTGCATAGGCGACATGACCTCCGTCAAGCTGACCGATCGGCAGAAGGTTGAGTGACGTGACGAAGAGGCCAAACCAGGCGGCAAAGCCGATCGGATGCAGCACAATGTCCGACTCCGGCGAGATCGGCCCGATCACAAGCCATGCTAGAAACTGCAACAGCAGCGGCTCACCCAGGTGCAACCCCAGCGTGGCTGTTCGCTCCGCAACGGTCGAGAGATGCAACCCCACAATCAACGCCGCGACCGCCACAATAAACCCGGCCAACGGGCCGGCTACTCCGATATCGAACAACGCGCGGCGGTCCAGGATCGGGCCGCGTATCCGGATGATGGCGCCGAAAGTCCCAATGAAGTGGGGCGGTCCTGGGATAAACAGGGGCAACGAGGCCGGCACCCCGTGAACCTTTGACAGAACATAGTGGCCCAGCTCATGCGTGGTGAGAATGAACAGCAGCGCGCCGGCAAAGGGAAGCCCTTGCCAAATCCTTCCGGGATCGGACAGCAGAAAATTCACCGGCCCTCGAACCGGGCCGTTGTATGTTTGGTACGCGCCAGCCCACAAGGTCGTGAAGCAGGTCAGCAGGAATAGACCGATCGGAAGGCTCCACGTCGAAAACGCCGACGGTTCAACCTCTTCTCCGCCACCCATGCTATCAACAACCGGGGCAAGCGCACTCTGCTCGTCACCCCGGTCCGCTTCACTCCGAACGCGCCGGTGTTCATCCACTCCGAATTCATCCATGAAGTGCCTGATTATTCAACAGCCGCGAACGGATTATGATTCCGTTCCTCGGCCACTGTCGTCGAGGGACCGTGACCGGGGAGTAGCCGGTAATCCGGCCCAAGCGCAAGGACACGATGGTTCACCGAGCGGAGATGCGTGGAGTACAGGTTGCTCGGATTGGACCGGCCGATCGATCCCGCAAACAGCGTGTCTCCCACGAAACATACCGGCTGCGAGAGATCATCGACCCGATAACAGATACCGCCCGGAGTATGGCCGGGGGTCGCCAGACAATGAATACTCCGACGGCCAACCCTGATGCTATGCCCATCCACTGGAGCGGCAAGCAACTCCGCCCGTGGCCGCCAGGCCAGAAGTTCGATGTCTTCCGGGCCCAGATACACAGGAACTTCCCGATGATCCAGAAGGCGGTCGATCCCCTCGGCATGATCGGCGTGACCATGGGTCAGACAAATCCCCACCAACCGCAACTTGTGCTTCTCGAGCACCTTGATCATGGCCGCCGCGTTATACGCGGTGTCGATCACCACGGCCTCGCCCTCGTCGGACACAATATAGCCCTGCACGCCATAGCCACCGATTGAACCATACACGGTGTGAATCCACTCCGGCTGGTTCTGCGTCATCGGTTCCCACTTGCCGAACGCAATCTGTGCAAGCGGTTCGGCTCGGAGTCTCAGGGCCTCCGCCAGTGCCTGCACTGCCGCCTGATCCCGGACCTGCTCTCCGCGCTCCATCGCCGAAATGTCGGCACCGGAAAGCCCCGCCATCCCTGAGACGGCGCCGACCGAGAGTCCTTGGCCTATCCGCGCTTTCTTGAGAATGTCACTGAACTCATCTTCGAGTGGCATACGAAAAGCTCTTGGCTCGGAGGAATAGCACTGTGCTCTGAGAGCAGAGAAGGAGCAGGCGTAAAACTTGGAAGTCTGTTACCCCTCCGGTGACAGCTTGATTTCTTTCACCTCGCCGAATGTCGAGAGCACACCCGGCAAAGTCTTGCCTGATCCGACCGCGACGATCTTGAGGCGATCCGGGTGGAGATGTTTCTTGGCTGCGGCCAGGATTTCTTCTTTGGTCAGTTTCACGACCTTGTCGCGCAGCTGCTGCAGAAAATCCTTCGGCAGCCCATCATACTCCAGTTCCACCAGGCGGCCGACGATCGCCGACGGGCTGGAGAAGGAAAACACAAAGGAGTTCACATAGGCCTCCTTGGCCTCCGCCAGCTCCGCATCACTCACGAGTTCGGAACGCATGCGATCGATATTCGCGATGAACTGCTCGATGACTTCCTGCGTAGACACCGACTTGGTCTCAGCTCGCATGAGCCAGACACCCTGATCATGCACTCCGGCATTCAGCCGGCTGCCGACGGAATAGGCCAGGCCTCGCTTGGTCCGCACATCGTTGAAGAGCCGACTGCGGAATGAACTGCCGCCCAAAATGTCGTTGGCGATTGCCAAGGGCACATAATCAGCGTCGTTTTCCTTGATCGACAAATGCCCCACGCGAAGATGCGTCTGCGTCGTGTCTTTATCGATAAACCGAACCGCCGGTTTCATCGCGCCGCTCTCGGGCACATCGGCGATCGTCAGCTGAGGGACCGCTCCTTTTTCCCAGTCTCCGAACGCGGCACGCAGTGAGGTCAGCATCTCCTCTTTCTTAAAGTCGCCGGTGACTCCCAAGATCATGCCGTTCGGATGGAGCACTGCACGGTGAAATGTTATGAGATCGTCCCTCGTGATACGCCGCACAGAATCGATCGTGCTCTCGCGTGCGGTCGGATGATCGGCCCCGTAGAGCATCTTGATAAATTCTCGGCCGACAACAGAGCCGGGATTGTCCTGGCGGCGGCGGATGCCCTCGATGGCCTGCAACTTCACCAATTCGACGCGCGCCGGTTCAAAGGCCGGCGTCCTGACGAGCCCGGCAAAAATCCGTAGACCCCGTGTGAAATCTTTGCTCAAGACGTCGAGCGACGCGGACCCCGACTGCCTGCCGATGCCGATACTGATTTCTCCCGCAAACTGTTCCAGCTCCTCATCGACCTGCTCCGCCGACAGGCCGCCGCCGCCGCCGGTGCGCATCACCGACCCGGTCAGCGCCGCAAGGCCGATCTTGTCGGCTGGATCGAGCCAACTGCCGGCCCTGATCGTGGCCGTGAGGGTAATGAGGGGCAATTCATGATCTTCCAGCAGATAGACGACCATGCCGTTGTCGAGAACGACCCGTTCCGGATCCGGCGGCGAAAACTCGACGGGAGCGAAGGTCATGGTCCGGGGATCGCCAAGCCCCACCCCTCCCGCACAAGCGGCCGTCTGAGGGAATGTCGCAAGCATGGCCATCAGCCCCAGTGCGGCGCGGAAACACTTCACGTTCATCATGGTGCCACCTCACCGCTCAACGCCGAGGCAACGGCTTTGTTCTGACTCTTTTTCACCAGGACGCCGACCGTGCGGTTCGATTTCGTGAAATACCGGGCCGCAACACGCTGCACATCGGCGGCAGTCACAGCGGCGACTTTGTCCCGTGACTGCAACACATAGCGCCAATCGCCCGCCACAGCCTGATACATCGCCAACTGGGAAGCCAAACCACTGTTGGATCGCAGGGCCCGCACCAGGTCGGCGTCCAAATTGTTGATCACCCGCTCAAGTTCCTGGGATGACACCCGCTCCCGCTTCAACCGCTCCAGCTCCTCATAAATTGCGGTTTCCAGTTCGGCCGTTGTATGCGGAGCCAGTGGGCTCGCGGTGATGATGAACAGATTGGGTGCACGCACACCGGGATGATTTGCGTCCGAGCCGACCGACGCCGCCAACCGTTGCTCCCGCACCAGTTTCCGATGCAGGCGGGACGTGAGCCCATCCGAGAGAATCGCGTCGATGACATCAAACACATCATCATCGGGATGCCCCAATCCCGGCTTGTGGTAACCGATGACGAGGGACGGCTCGGCATCAAATTCCACTTCCACTCGCCGCTCTCCCCGTTGTTCCGGCTCCACAGGCATCCTCGCCGGGGAAGGAGGCGAGGCAGGGATCTTCCCGAACGTCTGCTCAATCAAGGCGATCACGTCCTTGGAATTAAAGTCTCCGACCAATGCAATGGTCGCGCGGTTCGGCCCGTAATGGGCTTTGAAAAAGGTTTCCGTCTCTGCCGGGGTCAACGACAAGATATCCGACTCCCACCCGATCGTCGGCACGCCGTAGCCATGCGCTCGGAACGCCGCCGACGTAAAGGTTTCAAACAGCAGCCCGCTCGGACTGTCATCGTTGCGTAATCGGCGTTCCTCCATCACCACGCCGCGCTCTTTATAGAACTCGCGAAAGACCGGATGGGCCATACGATCGGATTCGATCGCGGCCCAGAGCGGAAGACGGTTGGCCGGCAGACTGATCGTGTATCGCGTGAGGTCTTTGCCGGTAGACGCGTTGAATCCGACGCCGCCGTGCCGTTGGTAAAGCAGCGCCAGTTCGTTCCCGACGACATATTGGGAGGCCTGGGCTTGCAGTTCCGCAAACCGCTTCTGGAGGGACGAGATGGCTGCCTGCTCTTCCGCCGTTCCTCCTCCGCTCTTGGCGGCCAGCTCGCGTTGGCGCTGTTCCAGTTCGGTTCCGACCACCGCCAGCTCATCGAGAATCGGTTTCTCTTTTTCGTAGTCCCTCGTCCCGACGGTGCGCGTCCCCTTGAAGGCCATGTGCTCGTAGAAATGGGCGATCCCTGTTTGCCCAACCTGCTCGTTGATGCCGCCCACCGCAAACGTGATATTGATGGACACCACCGGCGTCTGATGGCGCTCGACCATCAGGACCGTCAAGCCGTTTGCCAGTTTATGCTCGATGACACGATCGGCAAGGCTCGGCGAGGCCGCGAAGACACTGTCTAGGCTCAGGCTGAGACTCAGGAGGAGGCCCACACAAGAAGCCACGATGGTACTCTGATTGCCGGCAAGATCTTGGCTCAACCTGACTCTCGGCTTTAATCTGGATTTCATGCGAAGATCTCCATCAGTTCCTCGGGACGTTCGACGAACCAATCGGGCTGGCAGGCCGCCATTTTTTCCCGATTGCCCATTCCATAGCCGACAGCGCAGACGCGAATGCCGGCATTGTGGCCGCCGTTGATGTCGTTGGTGCTGTCCCCCACAAGGACCGCCCGCTCTTTCGGTACATTCAGCCGCTCCAAAATATGCAACAGCATGCCGGGCTCCGGTTTGAGCCCGAACCCGTTGTCGCCCCCGACCGTATAGACAAAATGTTGTGGGCCCAGCCCGTTCACGATCACGCGGGTATAATCGATCGACTTGTTGGTCGCGATCGCTTTCTGCTTGTGCGCGAAATGCCGCAGCATCGGTTCGATGCCGGGGAAAAAAGTTGTTCGATCCAGACAATGGTCGAGGTAGTGGCCGCGAAACACGTTCAGGGCCTCCTCGAAACGGGCCTGATTCCCCTCGCCGACCGCCAGACGCAGCAACTTTTTCACACCGTCGCCGACGAATCCGAAAATCTCCTCGAGCGGGCGCTGCGGCAGCCCCAACGCCGCCAGCGTGAAATTCACGGATTCGGCGATGTCCCATTTCGACTCGATGAGCGTGCCGTCAAGATCAAAGATCAGGAGATCCACAGATACCGGGGCCATCATTTCGCCTTTCTCAACGAACTTGTGAGCGCCGCGAGCGTGCTGCGTTGCGTCTCATCCTTTTCTTGAAGCTCGGCCTCACGCGCGAAATTCACCATCCGTGCGACCCCCACGTGGGGAGGAATCATCGGCTCGACGATGCGCCAGAGGTTCCCTACCGCCTTGACATGGAAACGAACTTCTTCGGTCTTCTCATCGGGCACGAAAGACGCCGTCTTCAAAGAGACCGATCCCCGCACCCGATAGGTAACGGGGATCACGACGTCCAGGTTGTCGATAATGTCCCACTTCCGATAATCCTCGGGAACATGGGCCTCCTGAATCACCACGATCTGATCCCATGCCGGCTCTTTTTTCCACTCGACATAGGGAGACAGCACATCGAACGCCATGGCGTCCAAGCGGGCGCCTTTCTGATCCAATCGCACGTACCGTTTGACAATCTCAGCGGGGGATCGCTTAAGCGAACCACTCTGGGTGAATCCGGTTTGGGCCCACCCCACGTTCACAGGCAGGGTCAGCCCGAGGCAGGCGAGCACCAGCACGCACGCAACCAGCCATGTATTCGAATCCGCCGTGCTCCTATGGATGTTGGACGTGTTGGCCACGGCTCGCAGCTTCTGGGGGACGATCGCCTGTCACCTTGCCCCTATTTGTTTCAGACACACTCTGTCCGGCCCATTCTAGCAAACCGTACCGGAGACATCCAAGCAAGTGTGCGAAACAGTTCGCTGATCAGCATCAAAAGAGGGGCGCTCACCTTCGCGAATGTGAAGGAGACGATCATTCTGTTGAGCGGTGGAACTTACGTTAAGTGAATCAGAATAGGGGGATATCAGAAGCGCTTCGTCTGACCCGGTATGCAATCAGGTCTTACGTGGCTTGAGACGACCGACCAAGGCCGTGTTACCACAGGACGATTGACGGTCTTCGGCAGTTGAGGAAGCGTCGAGACTCTGCTTCCATAGCCCTTCGAGTTGAAGACGGTGGGTCGTGCAGATCCCATGCGTTTCCCGCGGGTCGTCGAGGGGGATCTTTTCCCCGACGAAATCAGCTCTCCCCGCTCGGCGGCACCAAGAACAGATGATCTTCATGATCGGGCTTGCTCGTGAAGCTTTTGAAATGGAGCAAGAAGCAGACCAAGCTTCAGTCGAGTTGGCGGTGAGCGATCCCCTTCGAAAACTGCTGATTCTAGGCGAGACCTGCTTCCTACCTTGGCGTAAACGCTATCACAGATGACTCATTTTGTCGTCAGATGTATCTTCGTCAGATGTATCTGCTGTATCTGATGATGCTACGACATCCTCCCATGACGGTTTTCTTGACCGTCTCTTTCTCCGCATGATAGGGTGCGCCTCCGTTATGAACACGTCTCGATCCGCCAAGCTCTTCTCCGAAGCCCAACAACTGATTCCCGGCGGCGTAAATAGTCCCGTCCGCGCGTTCCGGTCCGTCGGCGGGCAGCCTCGCTTTATCAAACGTGCGAAGGGCGCACGGCTGTATGATGTCGATGGCAACAGCTACCTCGACTATGTGCTGTCGTGGGGGCCGATGATTCTCGGACATGCGCCCGCGTCGGTGATCAGCGCCATCAAGAAGGCGGCAGAGAACGGGACCAGTTACGGCGCTCCAACCGAGCTGGAGGTGACGCTGGCGAAGGAGATCCGTAGCGCCTTCCCCTCCATGGAAAAGATCCGGCTCGTCAGTTCCGGAACAGAAGCCGTGATGAGCGCCATCCGCGTGGCGCGCGGGTTTACGAAACGAGACACCATCCTGAAATTCGAAGGCTGCTATCACGGCCACAGTGACTATTTGCTGGCAAAAGCCGGCTCCGGGTTGGCGACGCTTGGAATTCCCGATTCGCCCGGCGTCCCGGATGATTTTGCCAAGCATACCCTAACAGCTCCCTATAACGACATTCGAACCGTCCAACAACTCGTCAAAGAACACCGGGAGAGGCTCGCCTGTGTCATCCTCGAACCGATCGCAGGGAATATGGGGGTCGTGCCTCCAGACCCTGGCTTTTTATCGGCGCTTCGGCAGGTGACCGCCGACAACGGCATCGTGTTGATTTTCGACGAAGTCATCTCCGGTTTTCGCGTGCACTACGGAGGCGCCCAGGCCTTGTACGGGATCAAGCCGGACCTCACCGTGTTGGGGAAAATCATCGGTGGCGGATTGCCGGTGGGGGCCTACGGAGGCCGCAAAGAGATCATGGACCTCATCGCCCCCTCGGGACCGGTCTACCAAGCCGGAACGTTGTCTGGGAATCCCCTCGCCGTCAGCGCCGGACTTGCGACACTCAAACAGTTGAAGGCGCGTGGGATCTACAAGAAGCTGGAAGAGAAATCGGCGGCACTGGCGAAAGGGATTGGCGAGGCGGCCAAGAAAACGGGCATCCCCGTAACCCAGACGCGAGTCGGATCAATGCTCACCACGTTCTTCACAGCGGGGCCGGTCGTAGACTGGAACACCGCGAAACAATCGGACACGAAGCGGTACGGCCAATTCTTCCATCACATGCTGGAGCAGGGCGTCTACCTCGCGCCATCGCAGTTCGAAGCGGCATTTCTCTCCACCGCCCATACCTCGGCGGACATCGAGAAGACCATCCGCGCCGCGCACCGTGCGTTCAAGAAACTCTAGCCCACGTCGTTCGTGAAGCGTCGTTCGTATCTCGCGAGATACGGGAACGTCTGCCTTTGATACAGGCGATCGCTTTAGGAACCCGCTCGCGCTTCACGTTTCACGAGCCTCTTACTCATCATCCTCGTCGTCCGCCTCCATCGCCTCCTGGCGTTTCTGCTCCTCCATCGCATTGTGGAGCAACATGCGGATAAACATTGAATAGAGCGATCCCTTTTCCAATGTCCCCCCCGGAGGAATGGCGATTTTCCCTTCCTTGATCATACGATCCATCCAGGCTTTCTGATCCGGGGCAATCAAGACAGGAATCTCGATCAACCCCACCCGTCCCATCATATCCATTGTTAATCCTCCGTGAAGCGTGATTCGTCGTTCGTATCTCGCGAAAAAGAACTACCCGAGTTCATCGTGAACGAGATACGCTTCACGAGCGACGAGATACGAGCTCCATTCCAGCACGCCATTTTCTTCATTGTCAACCGAACAGTACCTGGCATGGCCTGTGCGTATTCGGCTGGGCATGAAAATCCGAACAGTCCCCGCGCTCCTAACGTTGCTCTTGTTCTTCCTCGTCTCACTCTTCCCAAACGACACCGTCTCGGCGGAGCCTCTCCCAAAATCCGATCTCGGATCCACCCTTCAGCCGCAATGTGACCTCTGCTGGAATCCGGAGCCCAGCGAGCAACGCTCCGATCGCCTTCCGACCTGGAAACGGCGCCACCCTCCTCGCCCTCCAGACAGCCGGCCGCACCGGCATCCTAAAGGGCGTTACAAATTGAATCCCGATCGCAAACCCTCCCGCCTGTCCACGCTTCGCGCCAGAGCGAGGGAAGAGGTTCGGCTGCGAAGCACGCGGCAGGCCACCGCCGTCGACGGCGATACCATCCGCGTCGGAGGGGAGCGTATCCGATTACGCGGCATCGACACACCGGAGTTGAGCGAACCGGAAGGCCTGGCGGCCAAGCAACGGTTAGAAGAACTACTCCGCAGCGGACCGATGGAAATCATCCCGCATGGTCGCGACGTCTACGACCGCCTCCTCGCCGACGTGTTCGTGAACGGGCAGAACGTGGCAGAGATCCTCAAGAGCGAGGGCTTCACTAAAATGTACTAGCCGTTCGTACACCAGATAACCCCTTGCACCAGAATACGAACATTCGTATAATCAAAATGAAACCAGTCTTCTTCGTCGGCACGGCCCGCAAAGATTTGGCTGAATTCCCCGAGTCGGCACGTCGACGCGCTGGGCATGAGCGGTTCATGGTGCAAATGGGGCGCGAACCATCAGATTGCAAACCGCTGCAGCGTATCGGTCCCGGCGCGTTTGAAATCCGTGTGCGAGATGAGGTTGGCACGTTCCGTGTGATCTATGTGGCCAAGCTCGAACATGCGGTCTATGTGTTACATGCGTTCCAAAAGAAGACACGCAAGACCTCGCAATCCGATATCGCTCTGGCGGCAAAGCGTTACCATTCGATCGACGAGGCATTATGAAGAAAACGCCCGCACATATCACAAGAGGAAGCGGCAATGTGTTTCTTGACCTCGGCTTTCCCCCGCATGAGGCAGCCGTCATGCTGCTGCGCTGCGAGATTGCCGAGGCATTGCGGAAGTGGCTAGACCGTGAGGGACTGACCCAGACCCAGGCAGCCAAGCGGCTCAACATCGTGCAGCCGCGCATCTCCGAAATCGTGTGCAACAAAGTGGACAAGCTGTCGCTCGACTACCTCGTAGGTCTCTGCGCAAAGGCCGGCGTCTCGATTTCCGTGAAATTGGCCGCGTGACATGGGAATTCGTAAACGCTCTCGACGAGCAGGGAAAGAGATGCGGGCCGAATACCGCTTCGACTATGCGAAGGCCAGACCGAACCGATTTGGGTCCCGCATGGAGAAAGGTGCCGTCGCAGTCATCCTCGATCCAGATGTCGCCTCGGTCTTTCGTTCCTC
>JAYWIP010000254.1:0-12748 GCA_039794465.1 Nitrospira sp. | reverse complement strand
TTGGTGGCAAAGCCGCGCTGCCGGCGGGGCTTTCTCCAGCGAATGGGGTGGGAAGCGGGTTCGTTTGGTTTATTTGGTTTGTTTGGTGGGGGACGTCGAAATCAACCAGATCAACCAGACAAACAAGGCAAACCAGTCATCTGGATTCATGCCGTGTCGCTCGGCGAAGCCGTGGCGGCGGTGCCGCTGGTGAAGGCGTTGCATGAACGCCATCCCGACTATCGCTACATCGTCACGACCGTGACGGAGACAGGCCGCGAAGCGGTCGAGCAACGGTTAGCAGGCGTGGCGGAGCACCGGTATGCGCCGATGGATTTTTCCTGGGCGGTCACGGGCATGGTGGATCGGTTGCGGCCGGCGCTCTATCTGTTCGTCGAGACCGAGTTGTGGCCCAATCTGCTCTGGACGATGCGGGATCGGCGGATTCCGGCCATCCTCGTCAACGGCCGGCTGTCGTCGCGTTCGTTCCGCCGTCAAGATATCGCGGGGATTCGTTCTTTGTACCGATCGGTGCTTCGTTCGATCACTCTCTGCCTGATGCAATCGGAGCGGGACCGGCAACGAATTGTTGCCCTGGGAGCCGATCCTGAGGCGGTACATACGACCGGCAACATCAAGTTTGATCAGCCGCTGCCTGTTATGGAAGGGGAGACATCGTGGCGCCGGAGTTTCGGGCTTCACGAAGGAGAACGGTTGATTTTGGCCGGCAGTACCCATCCCGGCGAAGAGGAACTGTTGGTCTCAGCCTATCGGCGGATTGTGACCGAGCATCCCTCGGCAGTGTTGATGCTGGCGCCTCGGCATATCGAGCGGGTGGATCAGGTCGAGGCGATGATTCGAGACGCCGGATTTGTCGCGCAGCGTAAGAGCCGGATCGGCGAGCGGGTTGTTGGCCCACGGGTCATCATCTTGGACACGAGAGGGGAATTGGCCCGTGCCTATCGGGAGTCAGTCGTGGCCTTTGTGGGTGGAACGCTGGTCCCGGTGGGTGGCCACAATTTGCTGGAACCGGCGGTGTGGGGACGACCCGTGCTGTTCGGGCCGTATACTGATCACTGTGCCGAAATGGCGGCATTGTTGGATGAAGCGGGAGGGGGCCGCCGAGTCATGGGAGTCGAGGACATGGTCAGGTGTTGTACGGAGTGGTTGTCCGATCAGGACGCCTGCAACACGGTTGGGCAAGCCGCCAAGCGTGTCGTGTTGGACAATCAAGGGGCATTGAAGCGCAGTCTGGAACTGATCGAATCCTGTCTCGGTCCTAGGCCTACTCGCTCCGAACCGTCAGCCGAAACCGCGCCGGGACTGGCCATGGCGCGGCCATAATATACGATGGCATGGTTAGAGCCTGGACAGCCGGTGCGGACGTGGCTCTCCGGGCCGGCGTTTCTGTACGGCCTCATCATCCGCGTGCGGCAGTGGTGTTATCGCCGTGGCTGGTGCGTATCGTCACGATTGCCGTGCCGGGTGGTGAGTGTCGGCAATGTGACGGTGGGTGGAACGGGGAAGACACCGGTCGTCATACTCCTTGCGGAATGGTTGCTGGCTAAGGGGCGTCGGGTCGCGGTGTTGAGCCGCGGCTACAAGCGCGAAAGCGGCGCGCCATACCGTCTCGTGTCCGATGGAGAGCGTCTCCTCGCTGATCCGTCCGAGGCCGGCGACGAGCCGTTTCTCATCGCGCGGCGTTGCCCAACCGCGATTGTGGCGGTCGGCGCCGATCGGGCGGCCCTGGGCCGATGGGTGTTGGCGCACCATCCCGTCGACTGCATGATCTTGGATGATGGATTTCAGCATCTGGCGCTCAGCCGGGACGTCGATCTGGTGTTACTTGACGCGACCGATGCTCCGGGACTCGATGCGATGGTGCCCGCCGGCCGGTTGCGCGAACCCCTCACGGGGCTTGGGCGAGCGGCCGCCCTCGTTGTTACCAGAGCCGACTCCAAGGAAGATGTGGAAGCTGTGTGCACACGGTTGAAGGCGGCGCATCTTCCCGTCGCCGATGCGATCGAAATCCGGTTCACACCCGAATCCCTTGTTGCGGTATCGGCGAGCACGATGCAACCGCTCGAATGGTGTCGGGGGATGAAAACCTGGTTGGTGAGCGGGATCGGGAACCGTGAGTCGTTCCGCCGATCTGTTGCGTCGTTGGGGGTCGAGATCATCGGTGAAACGGCGTTCAGCGACCATCACCGGTATCACGACGACGATGTCCGCCGGGTCCGCGCTGATGCCAAGATTGCCGGAGCGGATATGGTGCTGACGACCGAAAAGGACGCCGGCAAGCTTGAGCCGTTTCTGACGCCGGACGACTCGTGGTGGGCGCTGCGGATTCGGGCGGAGATCATTCGCGGGAAGGAACGGCTGCGCGGATTGGTGATGGACACAGGAGCGGATCGTGCGTAAGGAGTCGATCAGGCGTGTCCTGGTGCGGGCTCCGAATTGGATCGGGGATGCCGTCATGTGCGAGCCGGCGCTGCGCGGCCTCCGGTCCCTCTTCTCGCAGGCGGAACTCACGCTCCTGGCAAAAGGTACCGTCGCGGAACTGTTCGTCGGCTATACCGGATTGAATCGTGTGCTGGTGTATGACGATAAGGGAGCGCATGCGGGTCTGGCGGGCAAATGGACGCTTGCGGGGACGCTCCGCCAGCATCGCTTCGACCTGGCGGTGTTGTTTCAGAATGCCTTCGAGGCGGCGTTCATTGCGTGGCTCGCGGGGATCCCGCGTCGGTATGGGTACTTGACCGATGGCCGTGCCGTATTTCTGACCGATCCTGTTGCGGTTCCCGGTCCGCATTCGCTGACGCATCAAGTCGAGTACTATTGGAACGTGCTCACACCCTTGGGGCTATCCGGATCTCCGCCGTCTCCACAACTGATGGTGTCGTCGGAGGAGGAGCGTAAGATGGAGGAGAGATTGGCCTCCTCCGGCGTGGCACCCTCCGATCTCGTGATCGGGATCAATCCGGGATCGACGTATGGGAGTGCGAAGCGCTGGTTGCCCGATCGATTCGCGGAAGTCGCCCAGCGTCTTGCGGCGCACATATCCGAAGAGAAAAGGACGCGCACCGCGGTGGTGATTCTTGGCGCCAAAGGAGAAGAATCGTTGGGGACCGACATCGCAGCCCGTATCCAGGGAAAATCGGTGGTCCTGTCCGGAGCAACCACGATTCGCGAACTGATGGCCGTGACCAAGCGATGCCGGTTGTTGATCACCAACGATACAGGGCCGATGCACATCGCCGCAGCTTGTGGAGTGCCGGTCGTCGCGGTCTTCGGCCCAACGGACTGGCGAACCACCGCGCCCTATGGGCAGGAGCGGGCCATTGTGCGCGAGCCGGTCGATTGCGCGCCATGCCTGCTGAGAGAATGTCCGATCGATCATCGCTGCATGACGAGAGTCCCGGTGGATCGGGTGTATGACACGGCGGTGAAACAGCTTGCTGGTCCATCTGGTCTATCTTGTCTATCTGGTCTGTCTGGTGAGGTCCGGACTGGCCAGACCGACCAAACAGACCAGACAGACCGAACAGACAAAACAGACCAGCTTCTTTCCGGCTACACCATCTTCCTGGACCGCGATGGAACATTGAATCCCGATCCCGGATACATTCGGTCACCCGACCAGTTTGAATTGTTTCCCGGAGTGGCGCAGGCGTTGGCGAAATTGGTACGGGCCGGTGCGCGGCTCATCGTGGTGACGAACCAGTCAGGAGTGGCGCGGGGGTTGTTCTCGATCGGTGAACTTGAGGCGGTTCATGCAAAACTCTCGCGTCTCCTTGGTGAGGCCGGCGCCCCGCTTGATGCGCTCTATGTCTGTCCCCACCACCCCGACGATTCGTGCAATTGCCGGAAGCCCAAAACCGGTCTGATCGATCAGGCGGTGCGAGAGCGAGCGGTCGATCTCACCCGTTCGTATCTGATCGGCGACCACGTGCGTGACATGGAGCTGGCCAAGCATGTGGGATCGCGGAGCATTTTGGTCACGACCGGAGCTGTTCTTCCGCAGCAGGTTGAAGGGCTGAAAGCGTCCGGGTTGGCTCCAGACTGGGTTGCCTCCTCGTTTGATGAAGCGGCGGAGTGGCTGCTATGGGATGCCGGGAACCGTTCCGGCATCCCGGGCGGACACCAAATGATGCCGACATAAGATCTTCCGAGGCGCAGGAGCGGTTCGATCAGGTGACGGACTTGCGCCGGGAGAAAGGCGCACATATAGTGTGTTGAGAGATCACGTGACACACGCTCCGTGAGAAGTCGCGATCGATGGACCAACAAGCGGAAACCTGCGATATCCCGTGCAACCTCTGCGGCGGCAGAGCGGTAGGGGTGCTTTCGAACCGAAGCCGAAGCGGCAAGCCCTTGCGAACCGTGATTTGCCGATCCTGCGGGCTCGTCTGGTCCGATCCGCGTCCCCATGATGCGAAGCAGTTTTACGAAGAGGAATATCGTCTCTCCTACAAGAATGCCTATAGCCCTCGGCCGAAGCATGTGCTGCGTGCCGGCAAGGTGGCGCTGTCCCGGTTTGAGAAAATCGACCGCCTGCTGACGGAGCGGAAGACTGTGCTCGACGTGGGGACCGGCGGAGGCGAATTTGCCTATTTGCTCCAATCCTTGGGGCACCGTGTGAGCGGAGTTGAGCCGAACAGAGGCTACGCGGACTACTCGATCAAAGAATACGGATTGGCCGTGCAAGTCGGGTTTGTGCAGGACGCGGTGTTTCCGCCTGAGTCGTTCGATGTCGTGACGATATGGCATGTGCTTGAGCACACTGAAGATCCGGGAGCCGTGTTGACCTTACTCCGCTCCTGGGTGAAGGCGGACGGCATCGTGGTCGTGGAGGTGCCCAATGTGGAAGCCACTTGCCAGGCTCCCAGCAGCACCTTCCATGAAGCGCACCTCTACAATTTCAACGTCGTGTCGTTGCGGAGGCTGGCCGGGAAGCATGGGCTCTATGAAGCCTGGCATCTGATCTCACGGGACGGCGGGAACATCACGATGTTTTTCAAGCGAGAGCCGCCGCCGATCGATCCATGCCGCGACACCGTGATCCCGGGCAACTACGAGTGGATTGCCAGGATTGTGCGTGGGCATACCAACGTCAACCGTCACCTGACCCCGTCGCCGTATGTGCGGGCTTGGCAGAGGCTTTGCCGATCGTTTGCGGAACGGCGTGAAACCGCCGGTGCTGAAAGCGGGAAGGCGTTGCTCGACGGCTTGTATGCCGCGCAGGTACAGGCCCGCTCAGTAGCGCCTGGATAAGCGGATCCAGGTGATGCAAGGTATGCCGGACAACGTGCTTCTTCGGTCTGCGGTCTCCGGGTCGGAAGGCGTGTCCGGAAAGGGTGTTCGGTGCAATCGGTAACACATACTGATCCTCTTCCCATATCTTCCGCACTGCATCACGGGCGCATTCTTCTCATCAAACCCAGCTCACTCGGCGATATTGTTCACACGCTTCCGGTTGTGTCGGCTATCAAAGCGCAGTGGCCCGGCGTGCATCTGACCTGGGTGGTGAAGCGCCGGTGGGCGGAACTTGTACGCCGCGTGGACGGAGTGGATCGCGTGTGGCCGGTGGACGAAGGGGCGGTGAATTGGTTGAAGCGCGGATGGGCGTTGCGGGCTGAGCGATTCGATCTCGCCGTCGATTTGCAGGGGCTATTTCGCAGCGGGGCGGTGGCGTGGTTGAGTGGCGTCCCGCTCCGTATCGGATTCGCGAACGGCAGAGAAGGCAGCCCCTGGTTTTATACGACGCGCGTGCCGGTACCTGCCCAGGAGATGCACGCGGTCGATCGGTATCTGCTCGTCGCAGGGGCCATGGGCGCCCGCCTGCGGGGATCACCGCAGTTCCGGTTCAACGTGCTTGACGAAGACCGAGCCATCGTCCGGAACATCCTTTCCGAAAAGGGAATCTCCGTCGATCAGCCATGGGTAGCCATGAGTGTCTCGGCACGGTGGCCGACCAAGCGGTGGCCCCTGAGTTCTTTTGCTGCGGTGCTCGATCGATTGCACGCAGAAGGGCGTGGTCCGGTCGTGGTGATCGGAAGCGCCGAGGATCGGTGCGATGTGGAGGCGTTGCGGGCCGTGACGACCACTCCGTTCATTGATCTGGCCGGCGCCGTTCCGCTGGGATGTCTTCCCGCGCTGCTGTCGAAGGCTGCGGCGATGATCACGAACGATTCGGGGCCGATGCATATCGCGGCTGCGGTGGGTGTTCCGGTTGTCGCCCTGTTCGGGCCGACCAGCGAGGTCCGGACCGGTCCGTATGGAGCAGGGCATCGTGTGCTGACCAGTGCAGTCCCGTGTCGTCCTTGTTTCAGCCGTGTTTGCCGGCATGCTCCCGAGTTGGAGTGTCTCCGTTCTCTCACCCCCGAGAAAGCGGCCGAGGCCGTGCGGCATCTGTTGACGGCACACGCTATCTCATCATGAATGTCTTGATCGTGAGACCGGATGGCATCGGCGACCTTGTGCTCTCGCTTCCGGTGGCGTCCCAGCTCAGGCAATTGGTTCCCGGTGCAAAGATCGGATTTCTGACCAGTCCGATCACCGCCCCCATTCTCGAACATCATCCGGACGTCGACTATGTTCGAACGGTTCGCTTGACTGATCCGCTGAGTAACCTGCGCGCCGCCTTTGCCGGTGGAGTGGATGCGGCGGTGTTTCTCAAGCCGTTCCGCCGTCTCATGTGGGCGGCAGTTCTGGCGCGTGTCCCGGTTCGTGTGGCGACCGGATTTCGCTGGTACAGCATACTGGCCAACCGGCGGGTGTTCGAGCATCGCAGCGATTTCATGCGGCATGAGTCCGACTACAATGTGGAGATGCTGAAAGGGCTTGGGCTGAATCCACGTGCCGTGACCAAGCCCACGCTGCGTGTGACCGAAGAAGAACGGATGGCCGGAGAGCGCCGTTGGCTCGGCGTGCCTCACCCGCGTGTCGTGATTCATCCCGGTGGGCGCTCCGCGCGGCGTTGGCGGCCTGAACATTTCCGTGATCTTGCGTTTCAGTTGGCGCAAACCGGTTACGGTGTTGTCCTGACCGGCAACGACAGCGAGCGAATCGAGTTTGAACGACACACCGTATCCACCACGGGCGTCCCGGTGGGGATCAGCAATCTCATGGGGCGCCTGTCGATTCGAGAGTTGATGGCGGTGATCGCCAATGCCCAAGTTGTCGTATCCGGTGCAACAGGGCCGGCGCATCTGGGCGCGGCTGTCGGCACTCCGGTGGTCAGCCTGTTTGATCCTCGGAAGAATAATCTGCCGGTTCGGTGGAAGCCTATGGGAAGCGGGCTGGTACTGCGCCCCGATGTCCCCACCTGTGATAAATGTATCGGCGACGTATGTCCCTATTGGGATTGTCTTGACCGCTTGAGCGTCGGCCATGTCGCGACAGCGGTCGGACATGTGGCCAGGGTTCCTGCTCCATTGGCAGTGCTTCACCTATAGAGTGCGTTCCCCGGTCCCCGGTCCCCGGACCACGATCTCATCCAAACTGTCGTCATTTTCCAGGGCGACTCCAAGCTGTTGAGGCCTTTTTTCTTGACTCCCACATTAACTTGTGTTCATATCCTGAACGCGATGGGAAGTCTCGTCACATGATTGTGCTAACTCTATGAATCTTCAAGGCCAACGAGATCTCGTGCTGTTGACCGAACTGGAGCGGGACGCTGCCATTACACAGCGTTCTCTTGCCACCAAGTTAGGGGTCGCGTTGGGATTGACCAATCTGTATCTAAAACGACTGGCCCGAAAAGGGTACATCAAGATCACGACGATTCCATCGAACCGCGTCCGGTATTTGCTGACACCGCAAGGGTTTGCCGAGAAATCGCGCCTGACCTATCTCTATATGCAGTATTCGCTGGCTCACTATCGGGACATGCGAGCCCGGTTGAGGGATACCTTATCCCATGCGGCGGCGAAAGGCACGAAGCGGGTGGTCATCTACGGTACCGGCGAATTGGCGGAGATGGCCTATTTGTCGCTCCGTGAAATGAGCATGACGTTGGTGGGGTTTGTCGACGACAGTCAGCGGGAGTCATTCCTGTCCTATCCGGTGTGGCGGCCCGACGCCCTGGACAAGTGGGAATTCGATGCGATTCTGCTCGCTGACCTCGATCACACCGCGCATCACAAGGAAAATTTGGGGCGGCATCATATTCCGGAGGGAAAGGTGCTGGCCCTCGTGCCCGCGGCCTAAGCGGTTCTGAATCGGGCGGCGGGTTGTGTCTCCGCCGGTGGAGTCGTATTCCCGTCGGCGAACCTTACTGTAAGTGAGAGGGCGAAGCTGTGTCTAAAGCAGTCTGTCTGGTGGAAGATGTCTATCTGGTCTATCTTGTCTGTCTCGTCCGTCTGGTCTGTCTGGTGTGTCTCGTCTGTCCGGTCAGTTGACCGGAAAGACAAGATAGACCGAATAGCCCAAGCAGACCAGCGCTATGAAAATCACCCGCTTTGAAGATCTGGATTGTTGGAAAGAAGCCAGGCAACTTACTCGCCAAGTCTATGAGGCGATTGGACAGAGTTCTCGATGGCAAAAAGATATCCGGCTGTGCGGTCAAATCCAGGGTGCAGCCGGGTCTGTGATGGCGAATATTGCGGAAGGGTTTGTCAGACATACTGATAAAGAGTTTACTCAATTCTTGTTCATTGCCATGTCCTCAGCTGCCGAAGTCCAGAGCCATCTTTATATCGCAGTAGACCAAGGATACCTGTCCAAAGAGACTTTTGAATCAATCTATGCACAAGCCGAAAAAGCCAGCCGAATCATTTCCGGTCTCATCAAGCACCTCCGAAAAACCAGACAGACCGAACAGACCAAACAGACCAGATCGACCTCTTGACCAGACAGACCAAATGAACCAGACGAACCAGATCAACAGTCCTCACTGGTATGCGCTGCGGACAAAATCCCGGCATGAGAAGCTGGTGCGGGATCAATTGGACAAACAGGGGATCGAGCCCTTGCTTCCGACGGTCAAAAGGCTGAGCCAATGGAAGGACCGGAAAAAAGAAATCGAAGTGCCGCTGTTTTCCGGTTATTGTTTCGTGCGGTTTGGGCAAGACGCAAAGTTACCCGTGCAAAAGGTCTCCGGTGTGGTGGAGATCGTCGGCAGCGGCAGCCGCCCGGAACCGATCCCGGATGAGGAAATCGAGGCCTTAAGGACGCTCATGTCCAGCGTCCTCCCCTATGACCCGCATCCCTACCTGCATGAGGGGATGGCGGTGGAAGTCGTGCGCGGGCCATTGCAGGGGGTCCACGGGATGTTGCTCAGGAAAGAGAAGCGGCATCGCTTGGTCCTGGGAATCAGGTTGATTCAGCAAGCGGCGGCGGTAGAGATCGACGTCAACGATGTGGTGCCGATTTAGCCCACATTATTTAGGAGACGAAGTTGAGCATGAAACGAGCACTGATTACAGGGATTACAGGGCAGGACGGATCGTACCTGGCTGAGTTGTTGCTCGCCAAAGGGTATGAGGTCTACGGCATCATCCGGCGATCCAGTTCCTTCAATACGGGACGGATCGACCCGATCTATCAAGACCCGCATGTGACGGATGCGCGGTTGCGGTTGGTCTATGGGGACCTGAACGATGCCAGCTCGCTGAATAAGCTGATCAGGACGATCCAGCCGGATGAGATTTATAATCTGGGCGCCCAAAGCCACGTGCGGGTGAGTTTCGACATTCCGGAATACACCGCCGAGGTGACCGGCTTGGGTACGATCCGTCTCTTGGAGGCGATCCGGGAGTCTGGGGTCAACACGAAATTTTATCAGGCCTCTTCGAGCGAGATGTTCGGAAAGGTCCTGGAGGTGCCGCAACGGGAAACCACTCCGTTTTATCCGCGCAGCCCCTACGGAGCCGCGAAGGTCTACGGCCATTGGATCACGGTCAACTATCGGGAGGCTTACGGCCTGTTCGCGTGCAGCGGCATCTTGTTCAACCATGAGTCGCCGCGCCGCGGGGAAACCTTCGTGACGAGGAAGATCACCAAAGCTGCGGCCCGGATCAAGCTGGGGTTGCAGCATGAGCTCTTTCTTGGCAACTTGGAGGCCAAGCGAGACTGGGGATTCGCGGGAGACTATGTGGAGGCGATGTGGCTGATGCTGCAGCAACCCGCTCCCGACGACTATGTGATCGCCACCGGCGAGACCCATACCGTCAAGGAATTTCTCGACGTGGTGTTCGGACATGTGGGACTTGATTGGAAGCGGCATGTCAAAATCGATCCCCGGTACTATCGGCCGACGGAAGTCGACCTCCTGATCGGCGATGCAAGTCACGCCAAGCAGAAGCTGGGCTGGGAGCCGAAGGTCCGATTTACAGAATTGGCGGTCATGATGATCGAGGCCGATCTTCGCATGGAGCAAGAACGGCTCGAAGGTACCAGAACCTATCCCAAGTCGTCCGACCATGCCTGAGATGGAGCAGGATGCCCGTATTTACGTCGCAGGCCACCGGGGCATGGTGGGATCGGCGATTGTTCGGTTGCTGGAGCAGCGCGGCTATCGCAATCTCATCTGCAGGACGAGCCGGGAACTCGACCTTCGGGACGGGCGGGCGGTTGCGGCGTTCTTCTCGGAGACGAGACCGGACTATGTCTTCGTGGCGGCGGCCAAGGTCGGAGGGATTCTGGCCAACGACTCGCTGCCGGCCGATTTTCTCTACGACAACCTCGCCATCGAAACGCACCTGATTCACCAGGCCTACCGGCATAAAGTGCGGAAATTGCTTCTCCTCGGATCGTCCTGCATTTATCCAAGGGACTGCCCACAGCCGATTCAAGAAGACGCGCTGCTCACGGGGCCGCTCGAAAAAACCAACGAATGGTATGCCGTCGCCAAAATCGCCGGCATCAAACTGTGCCAAGCCTATCGGCGGCAGTACGGTTGTGACTTCATTGCGGCCATGCCGACGAACCTGTACGGTCCCTATGACAATTTCGATCTCCAGAGTGCCCATGTCCTGCCGGCCTTGATTCGGCGGTTTCATGAGGCGAAGGGATCCGGCCAGGCTCCGGTGTTATGGGGCAGCGGGAGTCCGCGCCGGGAGTTTCTCCATGTGGACGATTGCGCGGAAGCCTGCCTGACCCTCATGGAGAGGCATTCGGGGGAAGCGTTTCTCAACGTAGGGACCGGGAAAGATATTCCAATCGCCGACTTGGCGACCATGGTGGCCGAAGCGGTGGGATACACAGGAGAAATTCGCTGGGATCGCACGAAGCCGGATGGAACGCCCCGCAAGCTCCTTGACTGCACACGGATCCATGCATTGGGGTGGGCGCCGAAGATCTCACTCCGTGAGGGCCTCGCGGCGACCTATCGGTGGTATGTCGAACATCGGGTGGGATGACGATGTTGGTGTATTAGAAGTAGCGAGACGAGTCGGCGCGGTTCAACGATCACGGTCAAAAGAGGAGAATATGGGAGTACCCTTACTCGATCTGAAAGCGCATCACGAGCCGCTTCACAAAGAAATCATGGCGGCGTTGGAATACACCTTTCAAAGCAACGCCTTCATTCTTGGGCCGGCGGTGGAGAAACTTGAGGAACGAATCGCCACTTATTGCCAAGCCACATACGGGATCGGGGTGACCTCGGGAACGGATGCGTTACTGCTCGCTCTCATGGCACTTGGGGTCGGAGCCGGCGACGAGGTGATGACGTCGCCCTATTCGTTCTTCGCCACGGCGGGGGTGGTGGCCCGACTTGGCGCCAAACCGGTGCTGGTGGATATCGACGCCACGACATTCAACATCGATCCTTCGAGGATCGAACACGCGATCACGTCGAAGACAAAGGCCATCATCCCCGTGCATCTCTATGGTCAGTGCGCCGACATGGCACCGATCATGGAGCTCGCCCGGCGGCATAATCTGAGTGTCATCGAAGATGCGGCCCAAGCGATCGGCGCGGAATATCGCGACGGCCGGCGGGCCTGCAGTATGGGGACGGTCGGATGCCTGTCATTTTTTCCGAGCAAGAACTTGGGCTGTCTGGGAGACGGAGGGATGGCGGTGACGAACGATCCCGGGCTCGCGGAACGGATGAAAATTCTGCGCGTCCACGGCAGCCAGCCCAAGTATTTCCACAAACTGATCGGCGGAAATTTCCGCCTCGATACGATCCAGGCGGCGGTGCTCAACGTGAAGCTGAATTATCTGGATGGGTGGACCAAACAGCGTCAAGGCAATGCGAATCGGTACCAATCGTTGTTTCAGCAGAGCGGGCTGCTGCAGAAGGGAAGGGTTCGATTGCCGGAGGCGATCTACCGCGGCTCCGGTGTCAAGCACTACCATATCTATAATCAGTTTGTTCTCCGAGTCGACAACCGGAACGATCTCATCGCTCATCTCAAAGCCAAAGGGATTGGATCCGAGATCTACTATCCGGTCCCGTTCCACCTCCAGGAATGTTTCAGCTATCTGGGCCACAAGGAAGGCGACTTCCCTGAGTCGGAGCGGGCGGCCAATGAGACCATCGCGATTCCAATCTATCCTGAGTTGACGGCCGCCCAGCAGGCTGAAGTCGTCGAGGCCGTCGCGTCGTTTTATTCGTGACCAGAGTCTATGAGGGGGAGCCGTCGTCAGGTGGCGAAGACACAGCACAGTACCCGATTCCTCAATGAGGGGGCACGCCCATGTCCGTAAGACCCATCCCGCATGTCTCACGCGCGCCGATCTCCGAGCCTCCGGTTTCACCCGACGTGGTGTGGCATCATGCCACGGTGACCCGCGCGCATCGGCAATCGCAAAACGG
>JAYWIP010000253.1:0-3856 GCA_039794465.1 Nitrospira sp. | reverse complement strand
TTGTAGCACTTCACCGCGGTTGCGGCGCTGCAGAATAGGGAATCTCAGTTCAACGCCGAATCGATAGCCCAACCCTAGAACGAATTTCTCCGGCGCGCGCGCCGGGGCCGCTTCGAGGTCGAGGTTCGGGAGCAGGTTGTTCTTCGCCAGCGCGAGATCGATATTGTTGATCTTCGCCTCGACCTCGATTTCCCTCACTTCCGGCCGTTCTTTCACCGCGTCCAGCTTGTGCGCCAAGACGTCGTCCGCGGTCGGCATCCGCCTCTCCGCCGGAAATTCCGTGACGCGATTGGCCGGCGGAGTCGTCGGCGAGCCGTTATCCCACAGAAACATGGAGAGCTTGAACTGCTCCTGCTCGAGCAACCGCCTGGCGGCGATGGCAACCTCCCGCCGGCGGTGGACTTCCTGGCCGGCTTCCGCAACATCAATAGGGGCGACCGCGCCGGCCGCCGCGCGCGCGCCCACCTGTTTGTGGCGCTCCTCCGCCACCGCAAGCGCTTGCTTCTGAATGTCGAGCAGCTTGGCAGCGGCCACCCAATCCCAAAATTGATGGGCCGCAGCCAAGAAAAGATCCTGCCTGGTTTGGATGATCTTGATGTCGGCGCGAGGAGCCGCTAATTCCGACCGCTGGAGTTCGGCACGTTCTGGGTTTGTCATCAAGCCTCTGAGCAGAGGGAGGAAGCCGCCCAGAATGACTTGCTGATTCCCATTACCGAACGACAGATCGGGAATTCTTGCTTCGCCGATCGCCTGGCGGAAACCGGCACTACCTCGAAGTCCCCAGGGGTGCAGGGCTTCGACCAAGGTGTCGTTATACCCCACCGTCTGCGTTCCCCTGTTCGGGTCGCTGGCCAAAACAAAGCGTTCGAGCTCCGTATCGTTCACAAGAGTGGGCTCAAAAGCACCGAGAGCTTTCAACATCTTTCCGCGGGCAATCGTGTGTTCGGCTCCGGCTCCTTTGAGAAGCGGATGCGTCCGATCAATCCTCGCGTGCAGTTCTTCAAGAGTAAACGGAATAGGCGGGAGCGATTCGTCTGCAGGCACTTCTCTGACCTGACCCGCATCGCCGACCACCGGCAGTGTGAGTAGCCACATAAGAACGAACGGCAGGATCTTCATGAGAAGGCTCCTTTCTGTTCAGGCAAGTCCGAGTCGCGTGGGTATTCGAGCAGCAGCGTATCGTGTTGGTCTGAATGGACGGGGTTGGCTCGAAGAGCGAAAATGCCGCCAATCAAGGTAATCACGAGGGCGGCATTCATCATCATATCCTTAAGATACAGTCGAACAAATGATCAGGAACATGACCCAAGTCGCCGAGCTCCGCACTGGCGGTCAGCATACGGTGAATGCAGGCGATGATGCCGACGGCCAGGTACGGCTCGACCCTCAGCGTGTCAGTTTCCAAGAATCGGAGGATCGTGCGGAACAATTCCACCAGGGTCACGACCAGAAGGAGGTTGTTGACGAGGTTCAGGCCGTTCAGCAATAACGGACCGGTTTGAACCGAAGCCACAAACTCGGCCCAGCTTTGTAGAAACCATATCATACTGACGGCAAAGAGGCTGAACCTGACAGTGATACACCCCCAGCGGTCCAAACGCTCCATCCAGCAAAATACTTGTCTGACCGATTTTGAGACCTGCTCGCACATCTCAACTCGACAGATGAGCCACAGCGGCAACCACGTCCTACCCCAATTTTCTCACGCAAGCTTGTTGAACGCGTCCAATGCGGCGACCTTGTAACACTCAGCCAAGGTCGGATAATTGAAGGCTGTCGATAGAAAGTACTCGAGTCCGCCTCCCAATCCCAGCACGGCTTGCCCGATATGGATCAGCTCGGTCGCGCCGGTGCCGATTGCGTGGACCCCCAAGAGACGACGGTCCTTCCGATGAAACAGCAGCTTGAGGAATCCACTGTCATCGCCCATGATGTGGCCTCGCGCGATCTCTCGGTAGCGGGCGACCCCGCTCTCATAGGGAACCCTCCTCGCCGTCAACACCTGCTCCGACTCTCCGACGGCCGATACTTCTGGAATCGCGTAGATGCCGATGGGAAAATGGGACGCCATTGGCTCCGCATCTACGCCAAACGCCGCGCACGCAGCCAACCGCCCCTGTTCAGCCGAGGTGGTCGCCAAACTGGGAAACCCGATCACATCCCCTGCGGCAAAAATATGCGGGACGCTCGTGCGATACTCCTGATCGACCGTCAACCGCCCACGATCATCCGTTTTGAGTCCCGCTGCGGATAGATTCAATCGCTCGGTTGCCCCCTGCCTCCCGACACTGAACAGCGTCAAGTCGGAGACCAGCCGCTTTCCTGACTCCAGGAAGATGACGACGCAGCGTGACGGCCTCTCGACAACCTCCAACCGCTCCACCGCTTCTCCAAGTCGAAACGTCACCCCGGCGTTCCGCATTTGATGGAGCAACTCGTCGACCAGCTCTCCGTCGAGAAATTCTAGCGGCCGTTCCCGCTTGTCGACCACGGTCACGTCAGTGCCGAGCGCTGCGAACATCGACGCATATTCAATCCCGATGACGCCGGCTCCCACCACGGCGAATCGCCGCGGCAGAGAAGTGATCTGCAGCAGCTCATCGCTCGTCACGACCAGATCTGCTTCAGTCGAGATGCCCGGCGGCGGTGCAGGCACCGTACCGACGGCTATCAAGATGTTGGCCGCTGTCACGGCCCTGGCATGGCCGTCTCTGGTTACTAACACCCGATGGGGGTCGTGGAAGCTCGCTTCACCCGTAAACACCGTCACATCGTTGCGTAGCAATTGATCCCGAATAATCTCGGCTTGTTCCTGCTCTACCTCAGCAACTCGAGCCAAGAGGGCTTGGGCATTGGGGCGATGGCCTGATACCAACTGTCTGACCTTTCGATCGAACGAAACCCTGCCCGTTTCCAGAAGAACGGCCTCCCGAAAAGTCTTGCTGGGAATAGTCCCGGTATCGACACAGACGCCTCCGATGACACGGCCTCGCTCCACAATTGCGGCGTGCTTTCCGAGTTTGGCCGCTTGCACGGCCGCCCGCTGCCCAGCCGGGCCGCTCCCGATGCAGAGGAGGTCGTAGTCAAATCTTCCCATTGGCCCTCTCACCTGCCATAGCCACCGCCCACCTTTTCCCGTGGCGCCTCACAGCCGACGGAAACCCCATCAGAAACAGACGTTTTGTCCCCTGGTGCGTCGCTACTTCAGCGATCAGAAGTCCAGGACTTAGAGCAAACTGACCTTCCCTGTCGCGAGATCGTACACAGCGGATTCTACCCGCAATTTCCCAACTTTGGTAGATTCTCGGATCACTGTAGAAGACGCACGCAACAACTCAGCCTGATTCTTGGCGTTGGCATGAATGGCTTTATCAATATTGCCACCGGACTTTTCTATGGCCGGATAAATGCGTTGATACAACACGCTGATTTGTCCGGGGACCGTATCGGTTGTCATTGCGGCTCTCACGGCCCCGCAGTTACTATGGCCGATCACAAGCAGAGCTTTGATCCCAAGAACCGCCACACCGAATTCCAGGCTGGCGACTATCTCTGGGGTCACCACATTGCCGGCGACTCGCGTGACAAAGATGTGACCGATCGTCTGATCAAAGACCAGTTCCACTGGGATACGAGAATCGGCACAGGCCAATACCGCCGCAAACGGCTCTTGTTTGTTAACCGTCCGCTCTTTCATGATGATCAAATTGTGAGTGATTGATGTCAGTTGATTGCTGGAAAAGCGTTGATTGCCTGCGAGTAATTCATGTAGGGCTTCGTCGGGACTCAGGCTGGTTTGGGCATGAAGCTTTTGAGGGGAGGTAAGTTCGAGTCCTGCCTGCGCGGCTGCTCCAAG